>NZ_JBHZAV010000044.1:0-63405 GCF_042754445.1 Embleya sp. NPDC059213 | reverse complement strand
AGCACCGCGCCGGTGCTCGCGTCGACGAACACGTGCAGCCTGCTGGGCGCGGTCGCGGTACGACCCGCCACCACCGTCTCCCAGGCCAGCGCGCTCTTGTCGTCCTTGACCCGGACGACCAGGCGGTGCGACTCGACCTTGTCCACGACCGCGAGCCTGGCCTTGGAGGTGGCCTCGGCGGCGGCGGCGGTGATGGTCGGCTGGGTGGTGACCGATATGCGTGCTTCGGTGGAGGACTGGGTCGCCCGCACCCGGCCCTTTCCGTCGGCCAGTACCACGGCGTCCCCACCGACGACCGGGAGGCCGCGGTAGGTGCGCTGGTACGCGACCGAGTACAGGTCGTCGACCCACGGGGTCACGACCTGGCGTTCGTACTGCTCGTCGGGCCCCTTGGCGAGGACATCCAGGCCGCTGGCGGCCGCCCGGTCGGCGGCGGATACCGCGAGTGCCTGGGGGTTTGCGGGGGGAGGGGACGGGTCGGCGGCGGCCGACGGTCCGGCCGCGCCGATCGCCAAACCGGCGAGCATGGCCAGGACGGTCCCGGCCGTGGTCGTTCTGCGATTCATCGAGGCTCCTTGGGTGGAAGGCAGACCTCGACCACGTCGCCGGCATGCGCCGCGTACGCCTCGTGAGCGACGCGGGCGACCGTGCAGGCCGGGTTCGTGCCCGAGCGAGCGAAACACTCACACGGGTGTGGGGACTTGGTGAAGTGATCGGCAACGGCCGGCAAATTCTGGCAAACGCCAAGCAGACCCCGGGAGTCGCGGGAGTGCCGGGTCAACCGATCGGGCGGCCGTCGCTGATTTTCGGTGCCTGCTCCGAGGCCGTCTCATCGCCCATCGACAGAGACGGCCGGAGCCGCGCCGACCGCCGCTCAGTGACCGGGCATCTGCTCCAACAGGTCGCGGACCTCGGGCAGATCGCTCCAATGCCGAGTCAGACGTCGGCGCAGGCTCAGCAGTTCCCGATTGGTGGTGGCCGTGCCCAGACCCGCCGCCTCGTGCACCACCGGCGCGGCGGCGAGCACCGCCGCGTCCGGTTGGCCGGCGCACGCGAGCGCGTCCGCCAGGCGCACCGTGAGCAACACCCGCGCCGGTCGCATCGGCACCGGCAGCAGGTCGAGCGCCGCCTGTACCGATTGCACCGCCGCGCGCGCCGAGGGAAGGTCGCCGGTGCGCGCGGCCAGGTCGCGCAGCGCGCCGCCGATGGTGGCCTCCATCCGCAGCCGGCCGGCCAGCCCGGTCAGCCACGGCGCCTCGTCCCGATCGCGTTCGTCGAAGCGCGTCACGTGTCGATGTGCGGTGGTGATGTGCCGACGACACTCGGCGATGTCGCCGTCGAGCGCGTGGCCGCGCGCCTGGTAGAGCTGGGCCAGTGTGGTGATCCAGGCCCGACCGGGGTCCACCGCCTCCAGCGCGCGGGCGTAGGCCAGCGCCGCCGCCGCGTCGCCGTCCAGGCGAGCCAGCGAGCACACGTCGCCGAGCAACGACGCGCGGGCGCCCGGACTCTCGCAGACATCGGCCCAGTTGAGTCCTCGGTCGTACCAGGCCATGCCGATCACGCTCTGCCCCTGCTGCATCCGGAACCGACCGGCGAGCTGGGCGTAGTCGGCCGCGAGTCGGAGCTGCGCGTGCGGCGAACGGCCGTGCGCGTTGAGCGATTCGGCCCAACTGACGATCCGGCGCAGCACGTACTCCACCGAACCGACCAGCCCGGTGGTGGCGCCACCGTGCAGACCGGCCTGGGTGTAGCCGCCGAGCAGGGCGGTGAGCACGTGTACGACGTCGGGGTCGACGCCGGTGGGGTTGTTCCCGTCGATGTCGCCCAGGATGGTGAGCGCGTCGGCGTACGGGGGCACCTCGCACTCGTGACACCCGTCCTTGCCGTGCAGCGGGCAGGGCAGCCCGTGGTACGGCAGCCGATCGGGCCAGAACCGGTCGGCCAGCGGTGCCAGACCGGCGGGTGCCTCGCCGCCCGGAATCACCGAGAAATGGGTGCGGTGCAGGGCGGGCGGCGGGATCGATCGGCTGGTCAACAGCGCGGACAGGTCCCCGCCGGTGTCCAGCAGATCGTCGAGTCGGCGCGGTAGTCCGGCGGGCGGCTCGCGCAGGCCGGCCTCCAGCTTGCTGATCAGGCTGTGGTGGTAGCCGACGCGTAGCCCGAGCTGCTGTTGCGTCATTCCCGCGAGGCGGCGCCGGGTCCGCAGCGTGCGGCCGAACTCCGCCCACAACGGTGTCGACGCGACCTTTAGCGGTGGGGACGCGACCTTTGTGGTGACGGGCGCGTTCGGGAGCCTGTTCACGTTCGTCCTCCCCGAGTAACTCCGGATGGTCGACGGTTGGTCACTGCCCGGAGCAGGGTGACAGACGGCGGTAGCGGTTGTCTGCGGTGGAACGAGCCATTCCGCTTTTGCCGGATGGGTGTACGGGGCTGGAGCCCGAACCGAGACGACGTGACATATCACCCTGCATCATCCGGCTGCCCCCCGGACGGCGGTCGTGGGGTGTGCTTGCGGCCGGGACTGCGCGAGACTTGCCACACCGGTAGCACTCACCCCTTCCTTTGCTGAGGCACTATGCGCTGCACGATCGCTGGCCAGTCCTTCCACCTGCAGATGAACGAGGTGGAGCGTGCGATGAGCGGGGTCAAGCCCGACCCGATCACCGGCGAATCGGTCCGTATCGGGCGCCGTACCTATCCGGTCAAGCAGGTGGGATCGGTGGTCACGGGACAACTTCCGCGTGATTTCAGCGCGGCGGAGGTCTCGCGGGCGCTCACCAAGCTCGGCTTCACCGTTTTGCCGCCGGCGCCGGCGGCCGAGACCGAACTCTGATCGTTCGGGTCTTTCGGGGCCGCTCGTAGTCGTTCGAAGTCTTGCGGGCCGTGCGGGGACGTTCGAAGTCGCGCGGAGTCGCGCGGAGGCGTTCGAAGTCGCACGGAGCCGTGCGGAGTCGGGCGGAGGCGTTCGGAATCGTTCGGCATGGAGGCCGGTCGGGCTGTGTTTGCCCGGCCGGCCTTCGTCGGCCCCGGTCGGTGCCTGCCGTTCTCGGCCTTTTCGGGTCCGGCGTCGGTCAGGCGCTGGGCGTCGCCCGGCTGGGCAGGCCGGCGAGGAGGTCGCCTCGCGCGCCCGGACCGGCCGAGGCGCGCAGGTCGTGCGAGGTCAGCGGTTCGCCGCAGTGTGAGCACACGTGTACGGCCGTGGTGGGTTGGCCGCAGTTGGTGTGCGTGACGATCAGCGGCGGGCCGTCCGGCGCGGCCCACTGGTCGCCCCACTGACGCATCGCGTTGAGTACCGGCCACAAGGTGCGGCCCTTGTCGGTGAGCCGGTAGTCGTACCGTGCCGGTTTGTCCTGGTACGCCTCGCGGACCAGGACGTCGTGCTCGATCAGGTGCTCCAGCCGCTGGGTGAGCACATTGCGGGAAATGCCCAGCCGCTCGTGGAAGTCGTCGAAGCGGGTCACGCCCAGGAACGCGTCCCGCACGATCAGCATCGTCCACCACTCGCCGGCCACCTCCAGGAACTGGGCGACCGAGCAGGGCATCTCCTGGAAACTCTTCCGACGCATGGCGCCATCCTAACCGGTGAGTCCTTTCATGGAACTCATTGAGTTGCATTATAGAACTTACCCGCTCTACGTTGAGTTTCGTCATAGAACTCATCCGTCATGGAACTCGACCGAGGGGATGCGCCGTCATGGCCGACACCGATCCGGATCACCCACCACGTGCGCTCGCCGCAGTTCTGGTCTGCGCGGGCGTGGTGCTCGTCAACCTCGACCTGTTCATCGTCAACGTGGCGATGCCGTCATTGGCCGAGACCTGGTCACACTCCTCGCTCGCCGACCTGTCCTGGGTGCTCAACGCCTACACCGTGGTGTTCGCCGCGCTCCTGGTCCCCGCCGGCCGACTCTCCGACCGGATCGGCCACCGGCGGGCGTTTCTGGCCGGGACCGCGGTGTTCACCGCGGCGTCCGCGCTGTGCGCCGCGTCGCCGACGCTCGCGGTGCTGGTGATCGCCCGCCTCGGCCAGGCGGTCGGCGCCGCGCTGTTGATGCCCGCGTCGTTGGGCCTGTTGCTCACCTCCTATCCGCCCGAGCGGCGCGGCGCGGTGATCAGGGCGTGGGCCGCGATCGGCGGACTCGCCGCCGCCCTCGGGCCGATCCTGGGCGGGCTGCTGCTCGAACCCGGCTGGCGCTGGGTCTTCCTGGTCAACCTGCCGATCGGGGTGGGCACGCTGGTGCTCGGCCTACGGCGGCTGCCCGATCCGGCGCCCACCGACCGCGGGCCGCTGCCCGACCTGCTCGGGGCCGCGCTGTTGACGGCGGCGATCGGCGCGTTGTCGCTGGGCGTGGTCCGGGCGCCGGACTGGGGCTGGTGGTCCGGCCGTACGGTGGCCGTCTGGGCGCTCACCCTGGTCCTGGTGGTGGGCTTCCTGCTGCGCAATGGGCGCCATCCGCGCCCGGTGGTCGAAGGGGCATTGGTGCGCAACCGCACCTATGCGGTGGCCGGCGTCGCCAACACCCTGTTCGGGATCGCGTTCGCCGGGATGTTGATCTCCGGCACGATGTGGATGCAGACCGTGTGGGGCTGGAGCGCGCTGCGCACCGGGCTGGGCACGGTGCCCGGACCGCTGTGCGTGCCGTTCGTGAGCATTGTGGCCGGCCGATACGTGAGCCGGTTCGGACCCGGGCCGCTGGTGGTGCTCGGGGGGCTCTCGTTCAGCGCGGGGTTGGGATGGTGGATCATCCGGCTCGAACCGCACGCGCGTTATGCGAGCGACATGCTGCCCGGCTCGATCCTGACCGGTATCGGGGTCGGCCTGATTCTGCCCACGCTGATCGCCACCGCGACCGGGGCGCTGAGTCCGGACCGGTTCGCCACCGGCTCGGGGGTGATCACCATGCTGCGTCAGGTCGGCTCGGCGCTGGGCGTCGCGGTGTTCGTCGCGGCGGTGGGCGCGCCGACGACGCTCGACGGGTACGACCGGGCCTGGTACATCCTCGGCGCGGCGACCCTGCTCACGGCGACGGCGGCGCTGTTCCTGCCGCGACCGGGGCGGGAGCCGGCGACGGGGGGACCGGTGGCGTCGAAGGCCGGGTCGGTGCGGGCCGAAGGGGCGACGGCCGGCTAGCGATCGGCCGGGGTGCGGGGCGGGCCGTCGGGGCCGAACGGGGCCCGGGCCGGTGGGTGTCGTGGCCGGGAATCGGTGCCGGGGGCCGGCCGCGACACCGGGGCGGTCGGGGGCTCTCTCGGTCGGGAGCCCGGTCAGGCGTCCTTCGCCGCCTTGGCGGCCTTGGCCGCGCGCTTGGCCTCCTGCTTGTGTGCCCGGACCTTGGCCAGCGACTCGGGGCCGGTGATGTCGGCCACCGAGCGGTGCGCGCCGGCCTCGCCGTAGCCGCCGGCCGCCTCGCGCCAACCCTTCGGGGCCACGCCGTACTGCTTGCCGAGCAGGGCCAGGAAGATCTGCGCCTTCTGCTTCCCGAAGCCGGGCAGGTCCTGGAGGCGCTTGAGCAACTCCGTGCCGGTCGCCGCGTCGGCCCACACGGCGCTCGCCTTGCCGTCGTAGTGCTCGACCAGGTATCGACACAACTGCTGCACGCGGTTGGCCATCGACCCGGGATAGCGGTGCACGGCGGGCTTGGTGGAGAGCAACTCGGCGAATTCGTCCGGGTCGTACTCGGCGATCTCGTGCGCGTCCAGGTCGGTGCGGCCCAGGCGTTGGGCGATCGTGTACGGGCCGGCGAAGGCCCATTCCATCGGGATCTGCTGATCCAGGAGCATGCCGACCAGCGCCGCCAACGCACTGCGCCCGAGCAATTCGTCCGCCTCGGCCTGCTGGGCGAGGTGCACTGTCGTATTCATCCTTCGATGATCTCCCGGCGGACACCGCACGCGCACTCGGACTCGCCGAGGTGGGGGCGGGGCGTTCAGTGGCTGCCGGTGCGCGGTACGACCAGTCCCGATTCGTAGGCGACGACCACCGCCTGGACCCGGTCGCGCAGGCCCAGTCGGCGCAACACCCGGCTCACGTGCGACTTGACCGTCTCCTCGCCGACCACCAGGCGGGTGGCGATCTCCGCGTTCGACAGGCCCTCGGCGACCAGACGCAACACGTCGACCTCCCGGGGGGTCAGGTCGGCCAGACCGGGTGGGGCCGGGCGTGGCCGCAGTCGGGTGAACTCGCCGATCAGCCGCCGGGTGACGCTCGGCGCCAGGAGCGCCTCGCCGGCGGCCACCACGCGGACCGCGTCGAAGAGGCGTTCGGCGGTCACGTCCTTGATCAGGAAGCCGCCGGCGCCCGCGACCAGTGCGTCGTAGACGTGCTCGTCCAGGTCGAACGTGGTCAGCATCAGGATCCGGGGCGGCTCGCCGTCGCCGACGTCGGTACGGATGCGCCGGGTCGCCTCGATGCCGTCCATGACCGGCATCCGTACGTCCATCACCACGACGTCCGGCCGCTGCTCGCGGCAACGCGCGATCGCCTCCGCGCCGTCCGCCGCGGTGCCGACCACGACGAAGTCCGGTTGGGTGTCCAGGAGTGCGGCGAAACCGGCCCGGACCACCTCCTGGTCGTCGGCCACCACGATCCGCAACGTCGCCTGCCCGTTCATCCCGTGCCCCCGGCGCCGGCGAACCCGCCGGCGCCGACGGTGCCGCCCGCACCGGCAAGCCCGCCGGCGCCGGGTATGCCGCCGGTGCCGGCCGGCCCACCGGTGCCTGCCGGGCGCGGGGCCGGGAGGGTGGCCTCGACCAGGAAGCCGCCCATCGGCGTCGCCCCGGTACGCACCTCGCCGCCCACGCTCGCAGCGCGCTCGCGCATGCCCGGCAGACCGTGCCCGCCCGGGCCGGCGCCGACGCGCGGGCCCGGTCCGTTGTCGCGCACTCGCACCCGCAACAGGTCTTCGTCGGAGTAGTCGAGCACTACGTCCACGGCGGCTCCGGGGGCATGGCGGCGAGCATTGGTCAACGACTCCTGGACGATGCGATAGGCCGCCAACTCGACGCCCGGGTCGAGCACCGCGATCCGCCCGTGCACGATCAGCCGCATGCCCGCGCCGGCGAAGTCGCGGGACTCGTCGATCAGATCGAGCAGTTGCTGGAGTCCGGGCTGCGGCCGGCGGGTCGGCTCGGCGCCGGCGTCCTCGCGCAGCACCCCGAGCAGGCGGCGCATCTCGGTCAGCGCGGTGCGGGCCGTGTCGCCGATCGCGAGCAGCCGTTCGGCGCCCTGCTTCGGCATCCCCGGGGTGGTCAGTCGGGCGGTCTCGGCCTGCACCGAGATCATCGAGATGTGGTGGGCCACCACGTCGTGCAACTCCCGGGCGATCCTGGCCCGTTCGCCGCGCGCGGTGAACTCCAGCAGGGTGCTTTCGATCGCGTGCCGGGAGGCGTTCCGCTCGGCGGTGCGGGTGCGGGCGCCGCGCACCCGGATCCGGACCAGCGTCGCCCACGCGGCGAGCAGCGCGACCGAAGCGGCGATCGGCACACCCTGGTAGAGCACGGCGGTGGGCACCGCGGCCGCGGTCATCGCCACCGCGACCGTCGCCGGCCGGCGCGGCGCGAACAGCAACGGCACCGTCGCGCACAGGCCCAGGATCAGCGCGATCGACAACGTGCCCGCCGCCTGGCCGGAGCGCAGCGCGGTGCGCAACACCGTCTCCGGCAGGGAGAACAGGCCGAGCGCCACCCCCGCGGCGAAGGCGAGGGAACCC
This sequence comes from Embleya sp. NPDC059213, assembly GCF_042754445.1. NCBI lineage: Bacteria > Bacillati > Actinomycetota > Actinomycetes > Kitasatosporales > Streptomycetaceae > Embleya > Embleya sp. NPDC059213. The sequence continues at coordinate 55,696 of NZ_JBHZAV010000044.1, read as the reverse complement.
CACGGCGGTTCCGTGCGCCATGGGTGGGTCGGCCACGGGTGGGCGGGCCGGCGGGGTCCGCGCCACGGTTGTGCTCGCCGCGGTCGTCCGCGCCACAGCGACTCGCTGCGCCGCCGACCGGGGTCGAGGGCGCGGCCCGGGATCGGATCGCTGTGCTTCATGGCGCCATTGTCTCGGCCGGTCCACCCGGCCCGCTTCCCCCGGGCCGGGGAATCCGCCTCCCCCGCAGCGGGGAGACGGACCGCGGGCTTCCCCCCATGCGGGGAACCCGGTTTGGCTCGCTTGCGTGATGTCTCGGAACCGGTCGCCTTCATAGCCTCGTGGACATGGAAGCAACCATCGAAGTACGCGGACTGCGCAAACGCTACGGCCCGCATACCGCCGTCGACGGGCTGTCGTTCACCGTCGAGCCCGGCCGGGTCACCGGCTTCGTCGGACCCAACGGCGCCGGCAAGTCCACCACGATGCGGATCATCCTCGGCCTGGACCGCCCGGACGAGGGCTCCGCACTGGTCGGCGGCCGGCAGTACCACACGCTGCGCACGCCGCTGCGCGAACTGGGCTCGCTGCTGGACGCCGCCGCGCTGCACCCGGCGCGTCCGGCCCGCGACCACCTGTTGTGGATGGCGCACTCCAACGGCCTGCCCGCGCGCCGGGTGGACGACGTTCTGGCGACCGTGGGCCTGACGTCGGCGGCGCGCCGGCCCGCGGGCGGCTTCTCGCTCGGCATGCGGCAGCGGTTGGGCATCGCGGGCGCGCTGCTCGGCGACCCGCCCATGTTGATGCTCGACGAACCGGTCAACGGCCTCGATCCGGAGGGCGTGATGTGGATTCGGGGCTTGCTGCGCTCGCTCGCCGCGGAGGGCCGCGCGGTGCTGGTGTCCAGCCACCTGATGAGCGAACTGGAGGACAGCGCCGACCACCTGGTGGTGATCGGTCGCGGCCGGCTGATCGCCGACACGAGCATCGGCGAGCTGCTCGCGGGTGCCTCCGGCGGGCGGATCCTGCTGCGCACCGCGCAGCGCCGCGAGGCGATGACCGTGCTGACCGGGGTCGGCGCGACCGTCGCGGCCACCGATCGCGACGCGCTGACCGTCACCGGCCTGTCGGCCGAGCGCATCATCGGGCTGCTCACCGAGCACGGCGTGCCGTTCTCCGGGATCGCCGAGCACCGGGCCTCGCTCGAAGAGGCATACATGGAACTCACCCGGGACGCGGTCGACTTCCGCGCCGCCGATGTCGAGGAGCGAGCATGAGCGGCCCCACGACCACGCCCTACCGCAGCGCGCTGACCGGCGGGCGGGACACCTTCGGTCGGCTGCTGCTCGCCGAGTGGACCAAGCTCAGGTCGGTCCGCAGATGGATGCTTACGCTGATCTCGGCGGCCGTGCTGACCATGCTGGTCGGCCTGCTGATCGCAAGCGGCTCCGGCGGCACCCGGGAGGTGACGGGCGGCGGCGCGGGCGGCAAGGTCAGGCTGGCCGACCATTACACCGACGGGGGACAGTTCGTCGAACGAGAGTTGGCCGGCGACGGCGAACTGGTCGCCCGGGTCAACACCCAGGAACGCAGCGCCGGTCGGGCCAAGGCGGGCCTGATGATCCGGGCGAGCGACGCACCCGGCGCGGCCTACGCGGCGGTGGTGGTCACCCCCGACCACGGGGTCCGGTTGCAGAGCGGGTACGACCGCGACCGGGCGGGCGGCGGAGGGCCCGTGCCGCGCTGGCTCAAACTGGTCCGGGCCGGACACACGATCACCGCGTACGAGTCCGCCGACGGCACCGGTTGGCGACGGGTCGGCCGGGTCGACCCGGGGCAACTTCCGCAGACCGCCCGGATCGGGTTGTTCGTCGGCTCCCCGGACGCGGTCGAGGTCGAGCGGCAGTTCGGCAACGAGGGCATCTCCGGGCAGACCACCACCGGCAAGGCCACCTTCGACCACGTGCGGCTGACCCCCGCACAGCCGCAACAGCCCACCGGGACCTGGCACAACCGGGTCGGCCCGGACGGTTCGACCGGCCCCTCCGGCCCGGCGGTCGAGCGCCCCGGTGCCGGCCCGCCCCCGGGCTTCACCGAGGTCGACGGCACCTTCACGGTGATCGGCACGGGCGACATCGGCCCCGACCCGTTCGGCGAGGACGGCACCCAGACGATCCTCGGTGGCGTACTGATCGGCCTGATCGCGGTGGTGGCACTCGGCGTCTTGTCGATCACCGCCGAATTCCACCGGGACACGATCCGCACCACGTTCGCGGCCGTACCCCGGCGCGGCCGGGTGCTCGCCGCCAAGGCGATCGTGATCGGCGCGGCCACCTTCGTCGCCGGACTGGTCGGCACCTTCGGCGCGTTCGCCATCACCGGCCCGGTGGAACGCGGCAAGGACCGCATACCGGCCGGCCTGTCCGACCCCAACGTGCTGCGCGCGCTGATCGGTACGGCCGCGCTGCTCGCGGTGGTCGCGGTGTTCGCGCTGGCGATCGGCGCGATCCTGCGCCGAGGCGCGCCCGCGATCGCCGTCGTGCTCGCGCTGCTGTTGATCCCGCGCATCGTCGGCTCCGGCCTGTCGGTGTCCACCGCGACCTGGCTGGAACGGCCCACCCCCGCAGCCGGATTCGCCATCCAACGCACCTTCGACCGCTACGACAGCACGGTCGGCCCGTGGACCGGGCTCGGCGTGATGTGCCTCTACGCCGCGGCCGCCCTGGTCGTCGCCGGATGGCGGCTGCGCCGGCGGGACACATGAGAAACGCCGCCCACGCCGAATGGACCAAGCTGCGCACCGTGCGCTCGACCGGATGGCTGCTGCTCGGCCTGATCGCGGCCACCGTGCTGGTGAGCGCACTGGCCACGTCGGCCATGCACACCTCGCACTGCCCGACCCCGGCCGGCTGCTTCGAGGACATCACCAAGGACAGCCTGATCGGCGTGCGGGTCGGCCAGATCGCCGTCGTCCTGCTCGCGGTGTCGGTGATCGGCAACGAATACGGCACCGGGATGATGCACACCTCGCTGACCGCCCACCCCCGCCGCCTCACACTGCTCGCCGGCAAGGCGCTGCCGCTGGCGACGCTGGTCGCCACCGCAAGCACGCTCGCCGTACTCGCGTCGCTGTGGGCGGGGCGCACCATCCTGGCCGGCAACGGCTTCACCCCCGAACACGGCTACCCCACACCGCCCCCCATCGACGGCCCCACCCTGCGCGCGGCCGCCGGCACCATCCTCTACCTGACCCTGATCGCCCTGCTCTCCTTCGGCATCGCCCTGCTGATCCGCGACACGGCCGGCGCCCTCACCGTCGTACTGACCCTCCTCTATATCCTCCCGCTCCTGGTCACCGCGATTACCGACCCCGACTGGCACCGCCGCCTCGAAAAACTGACCCCCATGACCGCCGGCCTGGCCATCCAAACCACCCGCAACCTCGACCGACTCCCCATCGCCCCCTGGCCCGGCCTCGCCGTACTCGCCGGCTACACGGCAACAGCCCTGCTCCTCGGTACCCTGACCTTCACCCGCCGCGACGCGTGAGCGGGCGAGGATCGGCGATTCGTCAGGCCGTAACGGACGAGTCCTGGCCGATGAACTCGTACAGACCAGGGGCCGTTCCGTCGGGAGTTCCGATCAGGGCCGCGCGATCGAGAAAGCTGTTGTTGGTCTCGCAGCTGGTTTCCGGCAAAAGCACACACGCATGGCAGGCGGCGAGATTGAGGCTGTCCGTGCCGCTCGCCTCCGACTCCATGCACAAGGGATCCGCGGAACACCAGGACACACGTCGCAGTGCGGAAACGATCGACCGGGCGAGCTTGGCCGGTTCGCCTTGGCCGATGATGCCTCCCAGGCTGCCCGCCGAGTCACTGGTCGCCGTGTAGATCAGGACACCGGCCATTTCCGGTGACACGTACAGCCGTTCGCGAAGCGCGGCCGCAGGATACCCGGCGTCGAGACTCCATTCGTTGATCAGGACATGTGCGAGCGTGTGCAGCAGGATGAAGCGCGCGGTGATTTGGGATTCCGCGACGGGATCGCGGCTGCGGTCCCGGAGTTGAAGGCTGTGGTTGGCGCGAATGAGCCGGGACCGGTGTCGCGTTCCGGGCAGGTTCTCCCACGCCGAGACACGGGCCTGGTCGAGTCGGAGGAATACCCCCTCACCGATCACTTCGATGGCCGGCAACCATGCCATCGGCTTCAGGCTCAGAGCTCCGCGCCGCGCGGCGGTGTCGGTGGGCATCGGCATCTCGACTCGGGTGAACCCCTCGAGCACCCGAACCTCGCGGAGCCGCTTGACCAGCATGACCTGCTCGATGGCGGGGACCGGGGCAGCGGTTTCGTCGGCCTTCGGGGGCACGCACACGAAGCGAATGTGGTTCGGGTCCTCCGGCGTGGTTCGGATCAACTTCGCGTACTCCTCCTGGCGAAGCCGGGAGGAGGCTTCGTGGCCGGTCGACGCATCCATCTCGACCGTGCCGTCCAACCTGCTCAGGTCCTCACGCTCGCGGACGGCGAGGATCAGATCTCGAATCGTGTACGTGTCGTCCTTGAGACGATCGAGAAGCCCGAGTTTGAGCGCGTACTTTTCGATCTCTGCGTCCGACTCGTCGCGGAACATCGGGAAGTGTCGGTCGAGCAGACGCTGGAGGGGGCCATCCCACGGCGGAATGGACAGCGCGGAACGCATTCTCGGGAACCAGGCAGCCGACGAGCCACGCTGGAGTGTCCTGGGAACGCGGTTGCACTGCTCCACGGGAGCCGCCGCCCCCAGCCAGGGCCGCCGCCCCGCGCACCGGATTCCGATCTTGCCGAGGGCCATGCCACTGAACGCTCCCTCCATGGAGGCCTGTTTTCCGCACGTGCATCGGATGACAACTCCGCGAAGCGAAGCCGTGCGCCGGTCGGTGTGCAGGCTGAGCCGGTGTCCGGTGGCCGTGGACGGTTCCGATCGGCTGTGCACCCACATCCAGTAGGGGAAGTCGTCGAGGTGCCCGTCACCGCATGCCACGACGAATCGCGACGGGGTGAGATCGACGAGGCATTCGGGGCAGCGGCTTCTATTCGGAGGTGAGGCGAACTTGCCCCACTGCTGCAGTTTGTGACAACCGCGACAGGAGTAGATCGCGGGAAATCGGCGGACGCGTACCCCGTCCCCACTTGGCGGCGAAGCGGCCGGCGGCAGGCGGAAGTCCGCCACGCCCAGCCGAGCCGACAAGCGCGGTTCGCTGACCACCGACGCGTCGTCGTCGACTTTCCACGAGTCCAATCCACTGACAATGAAGGATTGCTCGCCGATCGCGATCATCGCGCCCACCCCGTACGTGGTGATCTGCTGGGCTCGCCGCACAGCGCCGATCGGCTTGCGCGCGGGGGGACGGGGGACCGTGACAGACGCCGACTTTCCGGATCGAAGGGCCATGTCAGTTCTCCAGGTAGAGGTCGGATTCCGCGTCCACATCCCGGAGACTCCAAGGTGTTGCGGCGTACGCGTCACCCAGGTCCTCGTCCTCGTGTGCACGCAGCAGGGCGGTGTCCTCGGCTCGGGTCTCGCTTCGCTTCCAGCGATAGGGCGCCTCGTAGACGACCTCGGTATTCTGCTCGGCCAAAGCCCGCCAGTGTTCGATGATGTCGTCCAAGTGGGCGGCGGTAGCCTGGTGTTCCTCGGGGGCAATGGCGTGCACCCGAGTGAGCACCAGCGCTCGCAGATCCACCAGCTTCTCGTGGAAGCGCTCCACCCGGGCCGCGCCAGAGTTGGGCCGGGCCTCGCGGATCATCAAGCGGGCCAGGCCGATGAACATGGCGTGCAGTGCGCGGTCGCGAGCACGGGTCGAAAAGGGCGTCACACTGGTGGACTCGACCTGGCGGTACAGGGCCGAATGGTATGAGGCGAAGCTCTCGTAGTGTGAGCGGTCGCGCGAACGAGCTCCGTTGAGCAGGGTCACGACGAGACCCGGATATCTGCGACCGACCCTGCTGGTGGCCTGGATGTACTCCGCCGTGGTTTGCGGCTGGCCCATGACCACCATGAGGCCCAGTCGGTCGACGTCCACTCCGACGGAGATCATGTTGGTGGCGAGCACGGTGTCCAAGGGGGACGCCGGCAAGGCGGTTTCCAGCTCCTGGAGGTACCGCGGGATGTCGCTCGAAGGGATTCGACTCGTCAGTTCGGCGTGCCGATCCACTACGCAGGAAGCGGAACCGGAGCGTTCGACCAGTTGCCGCAGCCGGGCCTGCACATCGTCCGCGACCTGCAACTCGGCGGCGGCGAGGAGCCGAAGGCTGTTGAAGTAGCCGATCAAGGTCCAGTAGGGATCGCGGACGGCATCGACCGCAGCGAATGTCCGCGTGCTGTGCAGCAATGAAGCGTACGTGCGGACCAGCAGGGCTGCCTGGCTGACGCTCGGCGTCAGCACCCCGACATAGCGTCGGCCCGCCTTCGAGTCCGGTGGCGTTTCGACGGAGAACCAGGTGTCCCGGGTATCCAGACCGGGCGGAGGAAATTGCCGGACCTCGCGATCGAACAAGGCCCTGCCCTGCTCCCGCGCGCGACGGATCGTCGCGGTGGAGGCGATTACCTTCGGTCGGTCCGCGGCGATGTCGACGGCCGTTTCGTACAGGCCGGCCAACGTGCCCAACGGCCCCGAAATCAAGTGGAGTTCGTCTTGGATTACCAACTCGGGCGGGGGGATCGAATCGGCCCGATCGCGGTTGAAGAGTGCGGCCACATCCGCGCGCCAGGCCAGTTGGGCGAATTTGTCGGCCGTGGCGATCACCAGGGTCGGTCGCGCGTCGTACAGGGCCTCGTCGACCAGGTGCACCGGAATCCCCTGGGCGAAGTCGCAAGTCTTCGTACGGCAAAGGACATACATTCGCTTGAGCGCCGATTCGACGCGATAGTCGTTGTCGTCGAGCGGGGTTCCGCACCACGGGCATCGGCGCAGTTGTACGGGATTCATCTTGTCCAGGACTCGGCGTTCGCGCAGCTCCTGCAGCTTGCCTGCGGCATCCTTGAGCGAGTTCGGCGTGGCGTCCTTTCCGACCCACATGCCGAGTGACATCTCCTCCGTGCCGTATCGCTGCGGGTTTTGGCGACGGACCCATTCCATGGCACACAACAGGGCCGCTGCACGCTCGAACTGTTGCAGTGTCAGTAGGCGGAGGGTGTACCGCATGAGCACCGTGACCCCGCCACCGCGTGGCCCCAGTCGCATTCTGCGCAGGAATGTGGTGAAGGCGACCAGTCCCAGATATGCCTCGGTTTTTCCGCCCCCGGTCGGGAACCACAGCAGGTCCGCGAGTTCGCGGTCGGGATGCGCGGGGTCGGCGATGCCTTCGATACACAACAGGAGGAAGCCGATCTGGAACGGCCGCCAGGTGCCGGTCGGCTCGGGTTCGCCAACGCCTCCCGCGCGCACCCACGATGTGCGCCCGCGTTGGATCGCCATGACTCGATTGGCGAGCCGGAACGCCTCCAGTGCTTCGGGGTCGTGCTCCAGCAGTCTGATGCCCGCGAGCATGCGTTCTCGCGCGGCCCGGCAGAGTTGCACGTGTTCGGTGCCGGCCACCCGGAGTCGGGCGTCCGGCAGGTAACCGGACTCCGCGGCGCGATCCTCGATCCAGCCCGCGTAGCCGGCGACGAGGGCGTGCAGCGACGCGAACACCTCGTGGTCGGCCGCATGCGAGAGGTGATCCATACCCAGGTGGCGATCGTCGATCTCCGGATTCGAGTCGGTCGGCAGTACTTCGTACGAGGGGACGAACTCCGTCCAGACCGCGGGCACGGCAGCGCGATCTCCGACCGTGTCCGCCGACGTGCGCGGGCGCGGAGGAATCAAGGCCCAGGCCGCGGCGCATCCGTGGCCGGCGGCGAACGCCGGGGCATGTCGGTGCAGGAGTCTCGAAGCATCGGCTTCGACATCGCTGTCACCGGTGAATGGGCGCTCCACGAAGATCGGCTTGCCGTCGGGTGCTTCGACTCGAATCACCGGTTGAAAGACGCAATACGCGTCCTGGAGGTCGTACTCGCCGACCAGCGCCGTGTTCACCAGTGTCGCGGTGATCGCCACCACACCGTGCGGGTCCGGTTGGCGTACGCGCAGCCGCAGTTCGAGGTCCGTGGTCAGTACGACGGGCGCCGGGAGTCCCTGCCGAAGGTCTACCGTCACCGATTCCGGCAACAGCGCCTCGCGTCGCCAAAGGAGATCCTGCTCATCCGTGGTGCGACGTTCGGGGCGTTCGGCCTCGACGGGGTTCCCGGAGCGATCCGTCGGCCGATATCGGGCCCCCCGGACGGTGACGGTCAGGAGCCGGCCACGCGTCGTGTCGACCGCGAACGTGAGCCCCATCGAGGACGGCCGGCGCACGTTCGCCAAGGCGATGCCGAGATCGGGTACGTCCTCGGGTCCGGGTCCGTCGGGGTCGAGATCGATGCTCAGGATTTCCTCGTGGGCTCGTGCCCGCGAAGTACTGCGTGGGAAGAGGATGCCGGTGATGTAGGACGTGATCGGAGTGTCTGACAGAACCTCGTTCGTGCCACCGGTCGGGCCCAGGACGTCCGCGCGAAGCTCGTCCACGAGTTGGTCGCGGAACATGCGGTGCTCGGTGTGCGGTTCGGTTCGCTCAGTCATCGGTCGCGTCTCCGCTCGAACGGGTATCGGAGCCGAAGCGGCCCAAGCCGATCAGTCGTGGTGCCAGCCAGTTGCCGTGCCCGCCGATACCGGCGATCGCCGCGGAAGCCGCACTTCCGACGACGGTTTCCACGGTGTCGATCCGCAACCGCGACACGCTTCGCGGCCAACGAGCCGCGGCCGCGTCGCGCCGATCGTGGACATGGGTGTGGAGGTCACGACGAAAGCATTCCGAGGTCGCGCCGATGGCTCGGCCCGCGTGTGAGATCACGTAGTGCGGGGCGAGCATCGAGCCGTCCGGAGCACCCTCTCGGTGGCCGGATTCCACCCGTGTGAGGATCACCGCGTCTCCCGTGTGCACCTCTGTCCGCAGATACTCCTGCAACGCGACGGGATCCGCCTCGAATCCATACGTCCCGGCGGGATCGGTCGTGTGCACGTCGCCCGAACGAACCTCCAGTCCCCATCGATGGTGGCGGGCCGGCCCGCCACGCGCCCACCGACCGGTCGCCGTGTCCTTGCGCACGAAGCGCATCTCGGGTGGAGCGAGTCTGTACAGGGATTCTCGGGCGCGAGTCATCGCCACGAACAGAACACGGGCCTCCTCGGCGGCATTGACGAATCCCGCATCGGGCAGGTCGCCGGGGTCGACGACCAGGACCCGATCGAACTCCGAACCCTTGGCGCGATGCGTGGTGGACACCGACAACAACGTTGCCGCGCGGTCGCTGAGTTCGTCGCCGATGGATCCCTTGGCCACGGCCGCGTGCAACCCGGAAAGGTCAAGGGTGTTCGGGGAGCCTCGCCCTACGGCATTGCGGAGCGAGCGCCAGGTCCGGTCCGGATCCAGGTCCGGCGCGAGCCGTCCCAGGGCTTCCAGGAACACCACGCGAGACATGACGGGGTCGGCACTGCGAAGCATCGTGTCGACCCAGCCGGGCACCACATGGTCACTTGCGGCCCGACGCACACTGTGATCGATTCGACCACGGTGCAGTTCCTCGGCGATGAGCAGAGCCTGCCCGTTGTCGCGACACAGGATCGCCGTCGTCTCGTGGCCCGCCGACAACGCGTCGCGGACGAACGGAACGGCAAGATCTCCGAAGTCCTCCAGCTCCAGCAGTTCGGTGCGCAGCGCTCGGTGCAGGTCGCGTTTCGCCGTGTCGCTTCCCTCGACGGCCAACACCGAGGCGTGACGTAGCACCTTGCGCGTTTCGGCGGTGCGGGCTCGGAAGTTCGTTTCGAGGGTGAGTTCCACCAACTCGTCGGCGAAGAAGGTACGCAGCCAGGTCACGAAGTCCCCGGCCCCGAATCGACGTCCGGTGGAGTCGGCGGTTTGGAAGCCGTAGATCGCCTGCGCGGGATCACCGACGAGTGTGAAGCCCGCATCGAAACGCTCGAGCAGCGCTCGGACCATGAGCTGACGAATACCCACCAGGTCCTGTACCTCGTCGATGAGGACGTGGGCGAGGTCGGCGTGCACGTGGTCCGTCTTCCCGCTCGTGATCGCCGTCGTGACCTCGTTGATCCGATGGTCGAAGGACAGCCGGTGCCAATCGACGGTCGCCTCGACGGCACCGAGAACTTCCAGGGCCCACGCGTCGAAGGTCAGCACCCTGATCCCGCGGGCACCCTCGGTGTCCCGGGCCAGCCGGGTGCGCAGCTCGCGGACGGCGGCTCGCGAGAAGGTCAGCACGAGAATGTTGCCCGCGTCCAGGTCTTCCCGCTCGACCAGAAACTCCAGCCTGCGGGTCAGGGTATGGGTCTTTCCGGTGCCCGCACCGGCGGTGACGAACAACGGCGTTCGTGCCGGCTGCTCGATGATTTGCCTCTGCTCGACCGTGGGCGCCGGGGTTTCGGGTGAAAGCCGAGGCGTCATCACTTGTTCCACAGGTACTCGAACTGGGTGTAGGCGAGGTCGCGGCCGAAATTCTCGATATTGTCGCGGACGTTGAGAATCAGACAGCTTTCCTTGCCGCCGTTGACCGGGCCGCGGAGTCCACGACCGATCATTTGAATGTAGGTGTTCGGGCTGTACGTGGGGCGGGCAACCACCACCGCGCGCACGGCAGGTGCATCGAACCCCTGTGTGAACACGTTGTAGTTGGTGAGTACTCGGATCCGTCCCGCCCGAAAGTCGTCCACCCGGCGGGTGCGCAGGCCACTGCGGGTGGTGCCGTCGACCTGAGCGGAGGTTACGCCTCGCTCGTTCAGCAGGGCGGTGAGGATCTTCGAGTGTTCGACGGAGGTCGCGAAAACGAGGACGGGCCAGCTCGGGTCGAGCTGTTCGATCTCCGCCAGGATGCGCTTGGTGCGTTGGGTGTTCTCGGCGAGATCCTTGGTGACCGCATCGGGCAGCGACATGCTGTTGTTGTTGTCCGTCTCGGCACGCTGTTCGGCGGTGAGTGTGACGGTATGCCCCTCGAGTTCGCGTTGCTCGACCTGCGAGAGCACCCCGATGCGCTGCAGATGCGGGTACGGATTGTTCTCGTCCTCGCCGATGAAGACTCCGTGGTCGAGGCGTTGTTGCCCGAAGCGCAGGGCGAGCCGCCGGGTCTCCTCCACGTTGTTGCCGCGGAAGGGGGTTGCGGTGAGCCCTACCAGCGGACGTGCCGTCCGGTGCTGGGTGATGCCGAGCTGGTCCAGGATGTGGGTATAGCTGCGCGGGATCGCGAAGTGTGCCTCGTCCACGATCACGACCGAGGCCTCGCGTAGCCACGCGTAGCCGTCGGTTGCGATGTGCCGGTGGACCGACTCGTCCACCGCAACGACCAACTGTGGCCCCGAGGAGACCGGTTGGGCCCGATGGCCGGTCCACATGCGGCTGATCCGCAGCGGGACCTGCGGACCGAGTTGGGACCAGACGGACTTCCATGTCTCGATCGCCTGTTCGCACAGCTCGGCGCTCTGCGCGATCCACAGGACCGGGCCGTTCAGGTGCCCGTCCCCGAGCGCGCGGATCGTGGCCTCGGCGGCCACCCGGGTCTTGCCGGCCCCGGTCGGAAGCCGAAGCATCGCCCGCCCGGGATTGCTCTCCAGCAGCAGCCGGTACATGTTCGCGGCGATCAGTTCCTGGTAGCTGTGCAGCCGGGGAAAATCGCGCGGTCCCGGGACGTCCTCGAACGACACGGGCGTCGTCATGTCGGCGCTGCCTGCCCAACTCGCGGGAAAGCCGTACTCGCGGACGAATTTGAGCGCGGTGCTCCCGCCCACCCATTGCATGGGCGCCGGGAATCCGTGCTCGCGAAGCGCGGGGGCAAGTGCCCGCAGGACGTCGTCGCCGTGCGCGGCGATGACGAGCCGAGCCACTCGGACATCGTCGGGAACGACATGATTGATCGCCCGGTCGGCGGTCGCCAGCCCCTCGGGAAGGTGCTCCCGGAGCTCTTCCACGCCGACTGCGAGCAGGAGTTTGCAGGCCGGGTCCGGCTCACGGCGCACGGTGACGAAGCGCTGGTCGTGTCGGTGCTTCTCCTGGAGGTCCAGCAGCGCTTGGCAGCGACCTCGGTCCAGGTCCAGACCCAGGGCTCGGCAGACGGCCATCAGCACGGAGAGATCGTCGTCGGCGGTCCGCACGAGTACGAGGCCGTGATCGATCGCCTCGTCGAGTTCCTGCTCGCGGCGGCCGTTCGGAGTGAGAACGACCTGGGTCAGCGACGAGCACTGGGTCAACCGCAGATCCGTTCGTCCGGACAACCAGGGGCGCAGCCGCGGGAACAGGTCGATCAGCGGTACGGTTTCGCCCTCGGCCGTGTACTCCAACTGCTTGCTGATCAACCCTTGGGGATCCTTCATTCCCCAGGCGCCGTCGATCATCCGGCGGGCGTCCGCCTCCGCGGGGACGAGCAGGGCGGGCAGACCTTCGCGATTGAGGGCGCGGAAGACCTCGGGGTCGGCGGTGACGGCGATTTCGTCGTCTGCACGGGTGGTCCATTCCGCTCCCACCCGACATCGGGTTGCACTGTCTTCGGGCCAGGGCACGTCGGGGACCGACACCAGTAGGGCGTAGGCCCGTCCCACGAAACGGTCGTCGGTACCGACGGCGATCCGCTCGAACAGTTCCGACCACAACAGGTCGGGCACCGACGTCAAGTCCGAGGGAATCCGCAGTGTTTCGGCGACGTACTCGTCGATTTCCGCCACCGGCAGCAGATCGCGGTAGGCACCGAGAGACGGTGCCACGCACTGGGTGACCTTGCGCAGGCCCAGTGACGTGGGTACGGCGCCCTGGCGCTGGACATACCAGGTCAGTGGCGAGGGGATGGACGCGCTACGCATGGTGCGCCGGTTCACGCTCATCGTCCAGTCGGCGACCACGCCGAGTGGCGGAAGCGCCCTGACGAACGCTGCCCGCCCCGCGACGGACAGTTGCTTCAGTACGTGCAGGGGCCCGGCCGGGTAAGCGCCCTCGAAGGCGAAGGCAGAGAGCGAGGGCCGGCTTTCGGCAGCCTTCAACTGCCTGCAGTAGACGGTTCGGTAGTACTCCCGGTATTCCTCGAACCAGGGATCATGACGTGGGTCGCACGAGGGCGCCGGCCGGTCCGACATCCCCAGTGCACGAAGCACGGCCCCATCCGGCTGGTGGAAGCCGGGGTCGACCAGGACCTGCGCGTCCCGGGATCCGTCCGCGGGGATCACCGATCCGGCGAGCAGGCAATCGCGCATCGGCCGGAAGGTTCGATCCGCGGTGCGGACGTGGATCTGCCGTCCCGGGGTGGCCATCTTCCGTTTGATCTCGTCGGCCGCCGGAGCACCGACTCGGCGCACCAGGTCCCAGAATTCCGTCCATTCCCGGTCGCCGTATCGAACGAACCCCCGATCGAGCACCGCGCGGAACCGGCCGTTGGCGTCGGCTTCGGGAATACCCAGGATGTCCAGGGCGCGGGCGGCTTCCGGATCCGAGACGACCAGGGGATGTACGTACGTCAGGTTGTCCCGCAGGCTCGTTGCGGTCGTGCTGCGGCGAAAGACCTCACCGGTGCGTGGCGCGATGAAGCGATCGTCCTGGGTGAGCAGGATGTTTGCGGTGGCGGCAAGGTCGGCGTGCGTCGAGTTCTGTGCACGCATGTCGGCGACGATTCTGAGCGCGAGTGCGGATCCCGCCGCGGATCGATCGGCGACCAGCGCCTCGAGCCATTGCCGGACCGACGCCGTGGGGATCCCCGAGCGGTCCATGATGTCCCTTACGCGCGAACGCCGTTCGCGACTTTCCACGCTGTGATGGACCCACGCGCGTGGGCGACCCGAGTGTTTCGACCACAAGGCGAGCCACTGCGGTTTCAAGTCCTCGGGATGCAGATGTAGGACGGTCGGAAGCGACAACCGGCCGGTCTGGTCGGGCAGCGACGGCCGCTTCGACGCAGCGTCGAGGATCGTGTCGCCGAGCAACTTGTCGGCCCATTGCGCGGCTTCTCGTCCACGGGCGGTCAGCAGCGGGAGATACGATCCGGGGTCGTTGTCGTCCAGCAGTTTCGGCAGGAACTCGACGATCATCGTTGCGGTGGCGGTGATCAGTTCGGTGTTGAAGTCGCTCTGGAGGAGGTTCTGCCGGTCCTCGTTCGTCTTCCACGCGGCATTGACCACACCGGTCAACGTGGTGTCGTAGTTCGTCGGGAAGAAGGCCCAGAACCGGCCGCGTTCCCCACGCGCTCGTACGCCCTTCTCCGGAACCGCCCACGACAGCCTGATGACCGGCCGGTTGTGCAACTCGCCCGCGGTCTCGCGTGCCTCGGCGGTGGGTTCGTGATCGATGGCGAACACGCGCCAGCGTTCGTTGCGGACTTCTCGTCCGTCACCCTCTTCTCGAATGGTGTGCAGATCGCCCTCCGAGTGATGCGTGAGGACACGTCGCGCCGTCCGGCCGGGGCAACGATCCTCGATCACGACGCTTGCCACGTGATCGGAGAACAACGGGAAGTGGGACGGGAAGTTCTCCAGGTCCCGCGCCAGTCTCTGCGCCGCATTCGGCTTCAGAGGCAGGACCACGACCGTGGATGCCCACGTCATCAACTCGTCGAGGACGAGGTCGGTGGTGCGCTCGGTGATCAGATCCAACGGTTTGGCCATGCGTAACACCGGAGTTTCGCCGGCTGTCGGCACGACCGACCGGATGAGCGTGGCGGACCACTCCCGATCGAATCCGAAGCTGCCCGATGTACTGAAGAACCGCGGGGTGTCGGAGACGCTGAGGACGGACTTGACGCCGACACCGAAGCGGCCGATTTGTCCACCCCGCTTACGCGAGACGCTCATTCGCAAAATCGTCTCGGCGCCGTCGGCGGTGATCGGCGAGCCGGAATTCGCGCAGTAGAGGTGCGTCTCGGTGAGGACCACGTGAATTCGTCCGTCGTCCGAGCCGCCGATCTCGTCGGCACCGTTCTGCACGAGTTCGAAGACTTGCCGCTCGCCGTAGCCGCCCTGGGTGATCCGGCGTTCGCCGTTGGCGTGCTCCTCCACGTGCCCGGGATCGGCGTGATAGACGCGGAGCGTGCTTTCGGAAAGAGCGATCACACGTTGGGCGACATCGGCGGCAGGTGGGGGAAGGGCATCCACGGCTGAGACTCCTTGGACCGGGCTCTGATGAGGGACAGGCGTGTGCGAAGGCGGATGCGCTCCCCGCGTACACGGCGGTCCGCCGGCCTCCGGGCAGCGAGAACCGCGTTCATCCGGATGTCGCTTGCACATGCCGCAAGCGGCCGGAATCGGATCGCCAACCAGCCGTACGACCCGTTCACGCTAGCGCGCCGGCCGTGATCTGTCCGAGTCTCGAAGCTCGCCGTAGCGAGATGGTGATGAGGGGTTTCCGGTGAAGCCGACACAAATGTGGTGTCATCGCTTCGCGAACGGTCGGCGTGTGATCGGACCGCAGGTCACTCGTCGGATCGACACCACTTCTCGTCGCGGGTCGCAGGGTCGAGGACATCTGCGCGGGACACCGCGATGTGCCTCGCCGGCTCCGGGTCCAACTCGGGTGCCACGTGCGATGGTTGCGGCCCCTCAGCCGTGGGCGGCTGCGGTGACGGCGGCTTGGGCGGCGGTTTCGAGTTGGGTTATGCCGGCGGGCATGGAGGGTTGGTTGTCGGAGAGGATGGCGATCAGGAGGGGGTGGCCGGTGTGGGTGATGTGGGCGATGCTGTTGATCACCCACAGGCCGGTGGCGTCGCGGGGGAGCCAGCCGTTTTTGAGGGCCGGGGTGGTACCCGGATCGGCGGCGGTGGATACGCCCCAGGTCTGGTCGGCTTGCACCGAGGTCATCAGGTCGGCCAGGTAGGCGCGGGACGCGGCGTCGAGGGGGGAGTCGGCGGCGGTGATCGCGTCGAGCAGGCGGACCTGGTCGCCGGCGGTGGTACGGGTCAAACCCCAGGAGAGGCCGGTGGGTTCGGTGTCGGTCAGGCCCAGGGTGGTGTTGGCGGTGCGGAGGCCGGCGGCGCCGCCGATGGCGGACCACAGGGTGTCGGCGGCGTCGTTGTCGCTGGTTTCGATCATGGCCGCCGCGGTGGAGCGTTCGGTGTCGGTCAGGGTGCGGTTCGCCTGTTGGGCCTGGAGGAGGAGGGTGGCCAGGATGTCGACCTTGACGATGCTCGCGGTGACGTACGGGCGGTCGGCGTTGTAGGTGACGAGGGTGTCGGCGGTCGGGTCGAGGACGGCCACCGACAGGTTGCCGGTGATCTCGGGCAGGGCGGCGGCGAGGGCGGTTTCGGTCGGGGTGGGGCCGGGGGTGTGCGACGGTGGCAAGGTGGGCTCCGGGCTTTCGGGCGGGGCGGCCGTCGTGGTCGCCGCGGCGCCGAACGGGGTCGGGTCGGCGCGGTTGCCGGAGACGACCAGCCACAGCAGCGTGGCACAGACGAGCACGATCGCGGCCGGTGCGAGGAGCGATGGGCCGCGGCGTGGAGCGCGGTGGGTGCCTTCCCGAGCGGGGCTCATGGTCGGCACGGTGCTGTGCGGGTGTGTGTGGTGGGTGAGACGAGTCTTAAGAGTGGGTGAGAGTCGGGGGAGTGCCCGGGAGCGCCGGGGAGCTTCGAGGGGAGCGCCGCGGCGAGTGGTGGCGGGTGGACGTTGTGGCGGTGCGGGACTGGGAGACTCGGCGGATGTTGCGCTTTCGGTTCGTGTTGCGGCCCGTGTCGGCGGTGCGGCCCTGGGGTGCGGACCCGCCTCGACTGGGCTGGTTCATCCTGACGGACGGTTGGTATCGGATCGAGGTGGGCGGCCATGAGCTGCTGCGCTACGCGGACGTCGCGCCGGACTCGGAGCCGCCGTGGGTCGACTACCACGTGGTCCGGTTGTGGGAGGACGTGCTCGACCTGATGCCGCAGGCCCTGGAACCGGTGCCGGCGGATCTGCTCGATTTCGTCGCGGGCGAGCTGCCGGCGGCGACGTGGCCGGCCGCGCCGGAGATCGAGGCGGCGAGGGCCTGGCACGCGGGCCACTCGTTGACCATGGGCCACCTGCGGGCTGCTCCGGACATCCGGTTTTGGCGCACGGTCTCGGGCGGCGCCGACACGATGACCGTCGCGTGGTCGCATCCCGTCGATCCGGACGACGACGACCCGATCGTGTTCACCGCGCCGCCGACCGGCCGGGTCGTGCTCCCGACCGATGCCTTCGTGGCCGCGGTCACCGCGTTCGATCGCGAGTTGTTCGCCGCGATGGAGGAACGGGTCGCCGGCCTGGAAGCGGCCGGCCCACCCGCCGGGGTCGACCTCGATCTGCGCGGGCTGCGCCACGAACAGCGCGACCGTGCGGGCTGGTTGGCCGAGGCGACGACCCGCGACGCCGACACCGATTGGCCCGCCGTACGAGCGGGCGCAGGCACGCTGCTCGGGCCGGCGGGCGAGTCGGCGCGGGATCGGGAGGGGTCAGCTCGGGGGTTGGTCCAGTAGGGCGATGGAGGCTTCGCGCATTTCGATCTTGCGGATCTTGCCGGTCACCGTCATCGGGAAGGCGTCGACGAGGTGGACGTAGCGCGGGATCTTGTAGTGGGCGAGGCGGCCCGTGCAGAACTCGCGGAGTTCGGCCGCGGTGAGTTCGGGGGCGCCGGGGCGGAGTTTGACCCAGGCCATCAGTTCCTCGCCGTAGCGTTCGTCGGGCACGCCGACGACCTGGACGTCCTCGATGTCCGGGTGGCCGTACAGGAATTCCTCGATCTCGCGCGGATAGACGTTCTCGCCGCCGCGGATCACCATGTCCTTGATCCGGCCGACGATCGAGACGTAGCCGTCCGCGTCCATCGTGGCCAGGTCGCCGGTGTGCATCCAGCCGTCCGGGTCGATCACCTCGGCGGTGCGCTCGGGGTCTCGCCAGTAGCCGAGCATCACCGAGTAGCCCCGGGTGCAGAACTCGCCGGGGGTGCCCTCGGGCACGGTCGCGCCGGTGGTCGGGTCGACCACCTTGATCTCCAGGTGCGGGTGTACGCGGCCGACCGTACCGACGCGGCGTTCCAACGAGTCGTCGCGGCGGGTCTGGGTGGACACCGGGGAGGTTTCGGTCATGCCGTAACAGATGGTCACCTCGGTCATGCCCATCCGCTCGATCACCCGCTTCATCACCTCGACCGGGCACGGTGAGCCCGCCATCACGCCGGTGCGCAGCGAGGAGAGGTCGTAGGTGCCGGAGTCGAAGTCGGGCAGCGCGAGTTCGGCGATGAACATGGTCGGGACGCCGTACAGGACCGTGCAGCGTTCCTTGTGCACGGCGCGCAGGGTGGCGGCCGGGTCGAACAGCGGGGCCGGGACGACCATGCACGCGCCGTGGCTGGTCGCGCCGAGGTTGCCCATCACCATGCCGAAGCAGTGGTAGAAGGGCACCGGCAGGCACACCCGGTCGGCGGCCGTCCAGCCCTGGATCTCGGCCACCTGGAAGCCGTTGCCCAGGATGTTGCGGTGCGAGAGCGTGGCGCCCTTGGGGAAGCCGGTGGTGCCCGAGGTGTACTGGATGTTGATCGGGTCCTCCGGCCGCAGCGTGGCCTCGCGGGCGCGCAGCCGCTCGACCGAGACCGCGGCGCCCTCGGCGACCAGCGCGGGCCAGTCCGGGGTGTCGATGTGCACGACGCGTTCCAGGTCGGGGCAGGCGGGGCGGACCTCGGTGACCATCGCCGGGTAGTCGCTGGTCTTCACGCGCGACGCGGCGATCAGCAGCCTGGTGCCGGACTGGGCCAGCGCGTACTCGATCTCGTGCACCCGGTAGGCCGGGTTGAGGTTGACCAGGATCGCGCCGACCCGGGCGGAGGCGTACTGCACGAGGGTCCACTCGGCGCAGTTGGGTGACCAGATGCCGACCCGGTCGCCCGCCTCGATGCCGGTGGCGATCAGGGCGCGGGCGAGGTCGTCGACGGCGGCGTCGAACTCGGCGTACGTCCAGCGTCGGCCACTCGCGCACTCGACGAGGGCGTCGTTGTCGGGGTGGGTGGCGGCGATCCGGGCCAGGTTGGCGCCGATGGTCTCGTGCGGGAGCGGCGGCGTGCGCTCACCCTGGCGGGTGGCGGGCCCGGCCGGCGCGGGGGCGTCCTGGGGCTGCGGGGGCGGGGGCGCGGAAGCGGTCATCGCGGGTCACCTGGCCTGGTCGGGGTGTGGTGGGAGCGAGCGGTGCGGGTCGGCGTTGCCGCGACGGTAGGCGGGGTGGGCGGGGACGGCGAGCGTTGTACCCCCGAATGGGGGTGATGCGAGGCGGGACTCGGCAGTACGTTTCCCTTGCGGCCGGGGCGTGCCGTTCGTGCCGGGTGGACGCGAGCCGACCCCGGGCCGAGGACACGGAGGAGCCATGAGCCAGGGCGCGGGATCGGTCGGCGATCCGGTGGGTCGTGCCGTCGAGCGGTTTCGGGCGCGGACCGGGGTGGACGTCGCGTTCGCGGGTCCGTGTCCCGACGTGGGCGATCGGCTGGTGATCTCGTATCTGAGCGGGACCTCGACGCGCGTGTTGGCGGGGCTGACGGTGGTCGCCGGGACCGGGGTGGGCGGCAAGGCGATCACCACGCGGCGGCCGATCCGGGTGGTCGACTATGTCGCGGCGTCGGCGATCAGCCACGAGTACGACCGGGCGGTCACCACCGAGGGGGTGCGGGCGGTGTTCGCGGTGCCGGTGCTCGCGGGGCGCGAGGTGGCGGCGGTGTTGTACGGGGCGCTGCGTCGGCCGTGCGACTTCGGCGACGGGATCCTGACGACGGCCTGCGACGCGGCGCGTGACGCCGGGCACGAGATCGCGGTCGCGCGCGAGGTCGAGCAACGCATGGCGCAGGCGGCGGAGCTGCCGGGGTGGGCGGCGTCGGAGATCCGGTTGGCGTATGCCGAGCTGTTGGCGCTGGCCGGGGCCGCGACGGATCCCGGGCTGGGGGAGCGGTTGCGGGAGGTGTGTGGCCGGTTGGCGCGCACCGCGGGCGCCTCCGGCGGGGATACGGGTGGCCTCGGCGGGCCCGGGAGCGCGGCGGCCGGAGTGCGGCTGACACCCCGGGAGACGGACGTGCTGGCGCTGGTCGCGGTGGGTCGGAGCAACGCGGAGGTGGGGCAGACGTTGGGGGTGGGGGCGGAGACGGTGAAGAGCTACCTGCGCTCGGCGATGCGGAAACTGGACGTGCACAACCGGGTCGAGGCGGTCGTCGCGGCGCGCGCGGGCGGCTATCTGCCGTAACCGGCGGGTCGGCCGAGGACGGGAAGCCCTCCCGGACGGGCGGGACCTCCGTGCGGTGGGCGAGCGCGCCCCGACCCGCGGCCGGGCTTGTCCTCGAACGCGGGACGGGTGGGATCGGTGGGGTCGTGGACGTCGGCCGTCGTGCGGCTTCCGGCGCTGCCTGTGCCTCGGCGGGTGGAGTCGAGTACGTGCTCGGATTGGGCTTGCAGCTTGGTGGGCTTCTCGGCGGCGTTCTCCGGTTCGGAACCGGAGTCTTCCGGTGTGCTGGTGGGTCTCTCGTTCGGCGGGTGGGGTGGGGTCAGGATTCGGCGAGGACGGATTTGAGGAAGCGTTGGGTGCGTTCGTGGGTCGGGGTGGTGAGGAGGGAATCCGGGGGGCCCGATTCGATGATTTTGCCGTCGGAGAACATCAGGACCCGGTCGGAGACGTCGCGGGCGAAGCGCATGGCGTGGGTGACGCAGAGCATGGTGACGTCGGTGGTGTGGGCCACCTCGCGCAGCACGTCCAGGACCTCGGCGGCGAGTTCGGGGTCGAGTGCGGAGGTGACCTCGTCGAGCAGCAGGATGTCCGGCTCGACGGCCAACGCCCGGGCGATGGCCACCCGTTGTTGTTGACCGCCGGAGAGCTGGGCCGGGTAGGCGGACAACTTGTCGCGCAGGCCGACCAGTTCGAGCAGGTCGGCGGCGCGGGCCTCGGCCTCCTCCGTCGAGACGCCGTGTACGCGGATCGGCGCCTCGGTGACGTTGCGCAGCACCCGCATGTTCGGGAACAGGTTGAACTGTTGGAAGACCATGGTGATCCGACTGCGGATGGCCCGGATGTGCCGCTCCGACGCGGGTACCAGATTCCCCTCGCGCCGCTCGTGGAAGAGTGGTTCACCGCCGACCTCGATCACCCCGGTGTCCGGCCGGGCCAGCGTCATGAGCATCCGCAGGATGGTGGTCTTGCCGGAACCGCTGGGCCCGATCAGGGTGACCCGCTCGCCGGCGCGCACGCCGAACGACAGGTCGTCGAGCACCACGTTGTCGCCGAAGCGTTTGCCCACCCGGTCGAAGGTGATCAGGTCGGTGGGTGGTGCCTGGTCCGCCGGGGGCGTCGGCGCCGCCTGGGTCTGGGTCATCGTGTGTTCCTCCAACGTCGAGCCGGGTGGTCCGTGCGTTCGCGGGGCGTCAGGTCGCGCGCACCCGCCCGAACCGCCGCTCGACCAGCCGCAACAGCGCGGACATCACCAACGTGACGACGAGATAGAAGACGCCGGCGACGGTGAACGGCTCCAGCGTGCGGAAGGTCTCCGCGTTGAGTTCGCGGGCGGTGGAGAAGACCTCCACCACGGTGATCGCGATCAACTGCGGTGTGTCCTTGAACATCGAGAGCAGGTAGTTGCCCAGCGCCGGCAACACCCGCGGCACCGCCTGCGGCAGGATCACCGACGTCCACACCCGCCGGCGCGGCAGGTGCAGTGCCACGGCCGCCTCCCACTGGCCGACCGGCACCCCCTCGATGCCCGCGCGGTAGACCTCGGACACGTACGTCGCGTAGTGGATGCCCAGGGTCAACGCGCCGACGGTCAGCGGTGCCCAATCGATCCCGATCGTGGGCAGTACGTAGAACATGAAGAACAACTGCACCAACAGCGGGGTACAGCGGATCAGTTCGCAGATCAGCGCGACCGGTACGGACACCCAGCGGGTGGGGCTGCGCCGCAACAGCGCGAACACCAGGCCCAGTACGAGGGCCAACACGTAGCCGTACGCGGTGGCCTGGAGTGCGACCAGCATGCCGGACCACAGATCCGGGACGATCTCCCACGCGTAGTCCCAATCCCAACTCATCGGGCCACCTCCGCACGCCGCAGCAGCCGTTGCAGCGGCCCCGGCTCGGGTGTGCGGCCGAGCGAGCGCACGGCGTGCCGTTCCAGCGCGCGGATCAGCGTGATCAGTACCAGCGCGATCAGCGCGTAGCCGAACAGCAGGCCGGTGAACACCAGGGTGGTCTCACCCGAGGACATCCGGATGAGTTGGGCGTTGAAGGTCAGATCCGGGATGGACACGATCGACACCACGGCGGACATCTTGAGCAACTCGATCAGGTTGTTGCCCAGCGGCGGGAGCATGGCCCGATACGCCTGGGGCAGCAACACCCGGCGGATGCGCTGGGCGCGGGTGAAGTTGAGGGCGATCGCGGCCTCGATCTGCGCGGCCGGCACCGCCTGGATCGCGCCGCGCACCACCTCGGCGGCATACGCGCCGATGTTCAGGCCGAGCGCCAGCATGCCGGCCCACATCGGGTGCAACTGCCAACCCAGGACCGGGACCACGAAGACGAACCAGAAGGCCAGCACCAGGGTGGGCAGGCCGCGGAAGACCTCCACGTAGCAGGCGCCGAGCAGCCGGGGCAGCCGATGCTCGCTGCATCGGGCCAGCCCGGCGGCCAGCGCCAGGAGCAGGCCGAGTGCCCCGCCGCCCAGCGTGAGGTAGACGGTGTTCAGCGCACCGTGCAACAACAGGTCGAGTTGCCCGGACGTCATCCGGCGGCCTCCGATCGGGAACGGGCGGGTGGTCTGCGCGAGCCGGCGCGGTTGCCCTCGCTCATGCCGCACACACCCGTTGCGCGGTCAGCTCCGGCGCCGGAATATCGGCCTCGGTGAAGCCGAACGGCCGCTGGATGCGCAGCAGTTCGCCACTGTCCCGAAGCTTGTGCAATTCCCGATCGAAGGCCGCGACGAAGTCCGTCTGATCCGGCGTCACCGCGAACGCACCCGCGGCGGCCGTGATCGGCCGGCCGTCGACGACCGGCCGATACGGCGCGGTGACCTCCAGGTCGGCGTGTTTGCGCTGCTGCAGGCCCCAGTTCAGCGAGATCGAGGTGAGCGCGACCGCGTCCACCCGGCCGCCGATCATCCCGTCGAACGCACTGGGCTGGTCGGCGAACCGGGTGATCCGGGCGCCGGGTACGCCGCTTCGTTCGGCCACGTCCGCCTCGACCGCGCCGAGCAGGACGCCCAGCCGGACATTCGAATTCGCGGCCACATCGGCCATGGTGGCCAGTCCGCGCGGGTTGCCCTTGGGTACCAGGAACGCTTCGGCCGCATCGAACTCGGGGTCGGTGAACAACACTTGCGCACACCGTGCGGGAGTGATGGACATGCCGGCGCCGACGATGTCGAACAGGCCCGCCCGCAGGCCCGGGATCAACGCGCCGAAGTCGGAGGGCACCGGCTCGATCCGGCGCACGCCCAGACGATCGAAGATCGCCTTGGCCAACTCGGCTGCCTCACCGGCGAGTTCGGCGTCCTTGTCGAGGAAGCTGTAGGGCGCCTCGTTGGCGAACCCGATGCGGACCGAGCCCCGCTTGCGCAGTCGGTGCAGCAACGTACCGCCGCCCGGTTCGTCGTTCAGGTCCACTCGGCTGCACGCGGCGGCGGTGCCGGCCGCGGTCACCGCCAAGCCGACGGCTCCGACGCCGCGCAGCAGACCGCGGCGGGAGAGTCCGGGACCGGGTCGGGGTCTGGCATCGACGGCACGCAAAACGCGGTCAGCTCCTTCCGCAGGGGACAGGGCACGCCCCGCCGCGGCCGTCGCTGCGAGAGCCTCGACCCCGAGAGCCGTCGACGCGGGGCCGAAACGGTCGGAGTCGGCGCCCGGAAGCGAGCCGGACCCGGTGGTGCGAAGTGGCGACCCTAGGCCGATCCGACACCGGCCGACAAAGAGTCGGGCAAACCCGAACGGCCGTTTCGTGATCGCCCTGTGGCCGGAGCGGCCGATTGTCACGAATGCATCACGACTGGTGTCCGACTTGCCGGATACCCGAGGTGGCCGGCGTCCTCGGCGGAGCCCGTGACCGGCCGCGTTCGTTATTCGGACGTGACGGCCGGCGGGCCCGGCAGGGCGGGCAAAGTCGTCTCGGAGGGTGACCGCGCCCTCGGCCGGAACGGGTCGAGACGGTAGTTTTGGGATCGTTCACGATCGCTTTCGCACCCGAAGGCGAACGAGGACCCAGCGCCCGGGGAGCCCGCCCCGATTCAGTAGCCAAGGAGGGACGCCATGTCCTTGCTGACCGTCTGGCCCGAGACCGACGCCGCCGAGTCGATCCTGCGCACCTCGGACCCGGCCGAGATCGCGAGTGCCCTGAAGCCGATCGGCGTGCGTTTCGAGCGCTGGACGGCCGACGTCGAGCTGCCCGACGGCGCGACGCAGGACGAGGTGATCGCGGCGTATCGAACCGAGGTGGACCGGATCACCGCCGCCGAGGGCTACATCCAGGTCGACGTGATTCGCCTCCAGCCCTCGGACGACCCGGAGTGGCCGGCCAAGGCCGCCGGCGCGCGGGCCAAGTTCCTCACCGAGCACACCCACGACGACGACGAGGTGCGCTTCTTCGTCGAGGGCGCGGGCATCTTCTACCTGCACATCGCCGGCCGCGTGCACGCCGTGCTGTGCGAGGCGGGCGACCTGCTCTCGGTGCCCAAGGGCATCACCCACTGGTTCGACATGGGCGTCGAGCCCTCGGTCGCCGCGATCCGCTTCTTCCACGACGAGGACGGTTGGATCGGCGACTTCACCGGCGACCCGATCTCCTCCCGCTTCCCCGACTTCGACCAGATCTGGGCCGGGTACGCGGCGTGAGCGAGGGCACCGCCACCACACCGCTGACGGTCGTCGTCGACATCGAGGGCACCACCAGCGCCACCGGCTTCATCACGGAGCAGCTCTACCCGTACTCCCGCGTGCACTTCGCCCGTTGGCTGGACGAGCACGGCGACCACCCGGACGTGGCGCGCGCGGCGGAGGGCGTCCGCGCCCTGATCGGCGAGCCGGACGCGGACACCAAGCGCATCGTCGAGGCGCTCGACGGCTGGCTCGACCGGGACGAGAAGGTCACCCCGCTCAAGGCGCTCCAGGGCCTGATCTGGGCCGAGGGCTTCGCGTCCGGCGAACTGACCTCGCACTTCTACCCGGACGCGATCCCGGCGCTGCGCGCGTGGCACGCGGCGGGGCACCGGCTGTACATTTTCTCGTCCGGCTCGGTGGCCGCGCAGCGCGCGTGGTTCGGCAGTTCGCCGGAGGGTTCGTTGTTGCCGCTGTTCTCCGGCCACTTCGACACCGAGAACGCCGGCCCCAAGCGGGTGGCCGACTCGTACCGCGCGATCGCGGCGATGATCGGCGAGCCGCGACCGGAACGTCTGGTCTTCCTGTCCGACCTGGTCGAGGAGTTGGACGCGGCGCGCGAGGCCGGCTGGTGGACGATCGGCGTGCGTCGCCCCGACGCGAACGAGCCGTACTACGACCGGGGCGTGGGCGACCACCCGGAGACGGCGACCTTCGCCCGCCTGGATCTGAGCGGCGACCGCCCGATCCTGCGCGACTCCTGAGCCCGCCCGTGCGGGCGGACAAGGCCGAAGCGCGGTCGGTGGCACCGAGGTTGGTGCCACCGACCGCGCTCAGCCGAACCGCTCCACCCGGATCCGCGACGTCGGCACCCCCGCGGCGGTGAGCAACCGCCCCGCGTGCTCCGCGAAACCGGTCGAGCCACAGACGAACACCTCGTAGCGCTCGTCCGCGAGCACCGCCGCCGCATGCGGCGCGATCGCCCGCGCGTCCAGCCGGCCCACCGGATGCGGATACCCGGCCGGCGCCGCCCGGCTGTACAGCACGGTGTGCTCCTCGCCCGGCAGCGGAGCCAACTCGCCCGCGTACAACAGGTCTTGCGGGGTGCGGGCACAGGCCACCAGGCGCAGCGGCACGGTCGATCGACGCCGGCGCCGGTGCCGGACCATGGCCATCAGCGGGACCAGCCCGGAGCCGCCGGCCACCAGCAGTGCCGGCCGGTCGCCCGGCCACGCGAAGAACCCGCCGAGCGGGCCGCGCACCTCCAGCACGTCGCCCACCCGGGCCACGTCGTGCACGAACCCGGACACCTCGCCGCCCGGCACCCGGTCGACGGTGAACTCGACGTGTCCCTCGTCGTCCGGCGCCGAGCCGACCGAGTAGTGCCGCTGGGCGGTGTAGCCGTCGGCGGCGGTCAGGCGCAACATGTAGTGCTGGCCCGCGACGTGCGCGTGCCATACCGGCAGCGCGAGCCGGACGGTGACCGCGTTGGGCGTCTCGCGGCGCACCTCGACCACGGTCGCCGGCTGCCAGTCCACCTTCCCGCGCAGACTCGGCGCGGCCCGGCCGGGCGCGGCGAACGCGGGAATCGGCGGCGCACCGGACCCGGCCGCCCCGCTCGCCGTCCCGGCCGTCGCCACGGTCGCCTCAGTCACCGGAATACCTCTCCTCCGCCCACGGATCACCACGATGGTGATAGCCGTTGACCTCCCAGAACCCCGGTTCGTCGTGGTCGAGCAGGCGCAGGCCCGCGATCCACTTGACGCTCTTCCAGAAGTACAGATGCGGCACCAGCAGCCGGGCGGGCCCGCCGTGCGCCGGAGTCAGCGGCGCGCCCTCGAAGTCGAACGCGATCCAGGCCCGGCCGCCGGTCAGGTCGGCGAGCGTGAGGTTGGTGGTGTAGCCGGTGTGCGAGTACGCCACCGCGTGGGTGGCGCTCGACCTCGGCGCGACCTCGGCCAGGAACGTGTCCAGCGCGATGCCCGTGAAGTCGGTGCTCAGCTTGGACCAGGACGTGACGCAGTGGATCGGTCCGTCGTAGGTCTCGCGCGGCAACTCGCGTGCCTGCTCCCAGTCCCACGCGCGCGGCCGGTCGACCAGCCCGTCGATCCGGAACGACCAGTCGGCGGGCGCGAGTTCGGGGGTGACCTCGGCGGAGAGCACCGGGAAGTCACGGTGTGCGTCGTACTGCCCCGGGGGCAGTCGCGGGTCGCGCTCGGCGGCGGTGTGCCGACCGACGAAGCCGCGGGTCGTGGAACTCATGTCGATGCCTTCGCACTCGTCTCGACCGCATTCGTCTCGGTCGCACTCATCTCGATACCTCCGCGCTCATGCCGGGATCGCCGGCGAGGGCGTCGAGCCGGTGTCGGTCACGTCGGGATCCCGATTCGCTCGACCGGACGGGTTCGGCAGCGTGGCGGCGAGGGTGTTCAGCTCCTCGATCGCCGCGCCCTCGTCGATCGTAAGCAGTCGCCGGTCGCGCAGCACGATCCGGCCCTCGATCACCGTGTCCCGCACATCGGCGGGGCCGGCCGCGTAGGCGAGCATCGACCACGGGTCGTGCCGGGGCGTCAGGTGCGCCCGGTTCAGGTCCAGTACGACCAGGTCGGCCGCCTTGCCGACCTCGATCGACCCGGTCAGCGCGCCGAGCCCGATCGCCCGGGCGCCGTCCGCGGTGGCCATCCGGACCGCGGTGCGGGCGCCGATCAGGGTCGGATCGGGCGCGGCGCCGGGGGAGACCCGGTGCAGCGTGGCGGCGGCGCGGATCGGGCCGAACAGGTCCAGCGCGTTGGCACTGACCGCGCCGTCGGTGCCCAGGCCCACCGGCACGCCGGCGGCCAGCAACTCGGGCAACCGGGCCACGCCGGAGGCGAGCTTGAGGTTGGAGACCGGACAGTGCGCCACGCCCGCGCCGGAGGCGGCGATCAGCGCGATCTCCTCGTCGGTCAGGTGCACCGCGTGTGCCAGCAGCGTGCCCGGACGCAACAGTCCCAGATCGTGCAGGAGTTCCACCGGACGGCGGCCGTACCGACGGCGTACGGTCTCCGTCTCGACCGCGTTCTCGGCCGCGTGGATGTGCAACAACGCGTCGTGCTCGCGGGCCAGTTCGGCGACCGCGAGCAACTGGTCCGGGTTCAGCGTGTAGGTGCTGTGCGGGGTCACGCAGCGAGTCGCCGAACGGGTCAGCAACCCGGGTGCCCGGCGCAGGCGCGCGGCGAAGTCGAGACCGTCCGGCGGCCCGGGCACATCCATGAAGGTGGGCCCGGTGACCAGCCGAAAACCCGCCTCGGCGGCGGCGGCCAGCCCCGCCTCGGGGAACCAGTACATGTCCATCGCGGTGGTCACCCCCGCCCGGATCGACTCGGCCAGCGCCAACCGCACCGCGGCGCGCACCACCTCGGCGGTCAGCACCGCGCTCTCGGCGGCCACCAGCCGCTCCAGGAACACCTGGAGGTCGACGTCGTCGGCCCGCCCCCGGAACAGCGTCATCGCCGAGTGCGCGTGCGCGTTGACCAGCCCGGGCAACACCAGGCACCCGCGCGCGTCCAGGGTCGGCGCCGCCGGATGGCGCGCGCCCAACTCGGCCGCCGAGCCGACCTCGACGATCCGGCCGGCCGCGATCGCGACCGCGCCGTCGGGCAGGTACGTGTCGGCGGCGTCCGCGGTGAGCACCGCGCCGCCGGTGACGAGCAGGTCGATCACGCCCGGTCCGCCGCCTCGCCGGCCTCGTCCAGGGCCAGTCGGTACAGCGCGTCCAGCGCCACCACGACACCGCGCTCGACACCCTCGGCGACCACCTGCCGGTGCGGGTCGTAGGTCGAGCCGCCGGACTCGTCGACCAGGTCGTCGGCCGCGATCCCGTCCACGACCAGCACGCCGCCCGCCCGGTGCCCGCCCAGCGCGGCGAACACCAGCAGCGCGGACAACTCCATCTCGATCGCCAGCACGCCGGCCGCCTGGTACGGCTTCATCGGCAACTCCAGCACACCCGGCATGAACGCCGCCCGGGTCCACACCACGCCCCGGTGATGCGGCGCGGCGTGCGCGCGGGCCGCGCCGTCGAGCGCCAGGACCACCTCGGGCGTGGCAAAGGCCGGGAACTCGGCCGGGACCAACTGCTGCGTCACCCCGTCGTCGCGGACCGCGGCGGTGGCCACCACCAGGTCGCCGTCGCCCACGCCGCGCGCCATCGCGCCCGCCGTGCCGAGCCGGATGAAGGTACGCACCCCCGCCTCGGCCAGTTCGCCGAACAGGCACACCGCGCCCGGGCCACCCACGCCGTGCGAGGACACCACGACCGGTACGCCGCGCCAACTGCCCGCGTAGCTGACGTACTCGCGGTTGGCGCCGATCCGCCGCGCGTCCTCCAGCCGTTCGGCGACCAGTGCGGCGCGCGCCGGGTCGCCGACGACCAGGGCGTGGGCGGGCAGTCCGCTGCTGGGTATTTTCGTGATCGGCAGGACGGCCGGGCGGGTGGCGCTGCTCATGACTGGGGCTCCGAGGTGGTGCGGGCGAATCGGCGAGGACGGGGGATGCGGCCGGTGAGCCGGCCCGGGGGCGCGGCGCCGCGGCGGGCGCGCGAGCGGGTGGCCAGGAACAGCGCGACCAGGGTCATCACGTACGGCGCGGCATCGGCGGCCTGCTGCGGCATGCCCTCGCCCTGGAGCCGGAAGCCGACCGCCTCGACCAGGCCGAACAGGATGCCCGCGAGCAGCACGCCGATCGGCAGTGCGCGTCCGAGCATCACCGCGACCACGGCGATCCAGCCGCGACCCGCGGTCATGTTCTCGGAGAACAGGGTCACGTTGCCCAGCGCGAGCTGCGCGCCGGCCAGCCCGCACAGCGCGCCCGAGGTCAGGATCGCGGCGTAGCGGTAGCGGGCGACGCTGACGCCGAGCGACTGGGCGGCCTCCGGCGCCTCGCCGACGCCGCGCAGCCGCACGCCCCACGGGTGTCGGGACAGCAGCACGGCGATCACCGCGACGGCGACCCAGGACAGGTACACCAGCGGCGAGTGGCCGGACAACGCGCGGCCCAGGAAGGGCACCGACTCCAGGCCGGGGATGTCGACCGGTTGCAGGCCCTTGAGGTCCGGGTCGCCGAAGGTGCCCTGCTTGCCGAAGACGGTGCGCAGCAGGAAGCCGGTCAGGCCCACGGCGAGCAGGTTCAGCGCGATGCACAGCACCACCGCGTCCGCGCCCAGCGTGACCGCGCCGATGGCGAGCAGCAGCGAGAAGACCATCGCGGCGAGCACCGCCGAGATCACCCCGACCCAGACGCTGCCGCCGAACCAACTGCCGGTGACGGCCGCGAAGCAGCCGATCAGCATGGTGCCTTCCAGCGACACGTTGAACACGCCGGCGCGCTCGCACAGCGCGCCGCCGAGGGCGGCGAACAGGATCGGGGTGAGCGCGCGCAGCGCGGAGAAGATCAGTTCGGCGTCGAAGGACATGGTCACTTACCTCCGTCGCCGCGCGCGGGGGCGGGCGGCCCGGCGACGCCGGTGTCGAGTACTGCGGCTTCCGGTACTGCGGCTTCCGGTACTGCGGCTTCCGGTACTGCGGGTTCGAGCACGCCGGTTTCGAGGTCCGGTGGTGGCGCGGCCGCGCCGTCGGGTCCTCGGCCGAGCCGGTGCAACCAACCACCCTTGCGGAAGATGCCGCCGCGCACCGCGAGGAAGAGGATCACCACCGCCTGGAGCACGGCGGTGAGCTGCTGCGGCACCGCGGTCTCCTGTTCCATGCCGAAGCCGCCGATGGTCAGCGCGCTGAAGAAGAACCCGGCGGCGACCGTGCCCAGCGGGGACGCGGCGGCCAGCAGCGCGGCGAGCAGACCGGTCCAGGTGTAGCCGGGCGTGGTCAGCGCGCCGTCGACCATCCGGTACGGGAAGCCGAGCACGGTGATCGCGCCGACCAGGCCGGCCAGCGACCCGGACGCGAACATCAGCCGCAGGGTGAGCCGGGCGCGGTCCACGCCGGCGTAACCGGCGAAGCGCGCGCCCAGGCCGGTCATCCGCACCTCGTAGCCGGCGGCGGTGCGATGGTCGACCACGAAGTAGACCACCGCGGCCAGCACGATCAGCACGATGCCCACGCTGACCCCGGTGCCCGCACCGGATCCGGCGGCGAACTCGGGCAGCTTGACGCCCTCGGGCAGTCGGTCGGTCTGCGGGATGCCGGAGCCCTTCTGGAGCAGCGGAAAGCGCACCATGTAGGACACGAACGACATCGCGGGGTAGCTCAGCAACAGGCTGCTGACCAGCAGCGGCACCCCGCAGCGGGTCTCCAGGACGGCGGCGAGCGCGGCCCACAGGCCACCCGCGAGCATGCCCGCGAGCAGCGCCAGGATCACGGTGATCGCGCCGGGGAAGGGCGAGTACAGGCCGACCGAGACGGCGGCCAGGCCGCCCAGCACCAGTTGGCCGTCGCCGCCGAGGTTGACCAGGCCCGCGCGCAGCGGGATGGCCAGCGCGAGCGCGAGGCCGACGATGGGGATGCATTCGCCGAGCGTGTCGCCGATGCCCTCGGAGCCGAACGCCCCGGTGAGCACCGAGCCGTACGCGCTCAGCGGATCGGCGCCGGTGCCGGCCAGGATGATCGCGCCCAGGATCAGCGCGGCCACGATGGAGACGGTGACCGGGGAGAACACGGCGCCGCGCACGTGCAGCGCCCACCGTGCGGCCGGACCCGATGGATGCTCGATGGCCGTACCGGCCTTGCTGGCAGTCATATCTGATAACCCGTCAGGCCTGGTGGGCGGTGGTCGTTGCGGTGGGGCGGGTGTCGTCGTCGGGCCGGGCCGGGCCGCCGCCCGCCATGGCCAGGCCGATCGTGTGCACGTCCGCCTCGGCGCGCGGCAACTCGGCGACGATCCGGCCCTCGTACATCACCAGGACCCGATCCGACAGCGCGAGGATCTCGCTCAACTCGGCGGAGACCAGCAGTACGCCGTGGCCGGCGTCGCGATACTCGACCAGGCGCGCGTGGATGTTCTCGATCGAGCCGATGTCCACACCGCGAGTGGGCTGCTCGACCAGGAGCAGCGGCGCGTCGTGGGTGATCTCTCGGCCCAGGATGGCCTTTTGCTGGTTGCCGCCGGACAGCGTGCCGATGGTGACGGCCGACGAGGCGGCCTTGACGCCGAAACGTTCGATCACCTTCGCGGCGTGTGCGCGGATCGCCGCGCGGCGCAGGAAGCCGCCCCGACCGGCCAGCGCCGGGGTGCGGTGGAAGCCCATCGCCAGGTTGTCGGCCAGCGAGGCGTCGCGGGCGGCGCCGACGCCGGCCCGGTCCTCGGGCACGTAGGCCAGGCCCGCGTGCCGGCGCTGCGCCACCGAGGCGGCGCCGACGTCCTGCCCGGCCACCAGCACCCGGCCCGCGTCGATCGGGCGCAACCCGGCCAGCGCCTCGACCAGTTCGCTCTGCCCGTTGCCGGCCACGCCCGCCACGCCGACGATCTCGCCCGCGCGCACGCGCAGCGACACGTCCTCGACCAGCGGCTTGGCACCGCGTCCGGCGGACACGGTCAGGCCGCGCACGTCGAGCACGTCGGCGGCGGGGGTGCCGGCCGGGTGCATGCGGTCCAGATCGATCCGGCGGCCGGTCATCGCCAGCGCGATCTCGGCGGGCGTGGTCTCGGCGGTGGCCAGCCGGGCGGTGACCCGGCCGTCG
The DNA here is from genome assembly GCF_042754445.1 of Embleya sp. NPDC059213. Lineage (NCBI taxonomy): Bacteria > Bacillati > Actinomycetota > Actinomycetes > Kitasatosporales > Streptomycetaceae > Embleya > Embleya sp. NPDC059213. Next base: position 23,185 of record NZ_JBHZAV010000044.1, on the reverse strand, counting down.
CGCAGCACCGTGACCCGGTCGCTGACCGCCATCACCTCGCCCAACTTGTGGGTGACCAGCAGGATCGTGCGGCCGGAACGGGCCAGGCCGCGGATCACCTCCAGCAGCCGGTCCGCCTCGGCCGGGGTCAACACGGCGGTGGGCTCGTCCAGGATCAACACGCGCGCGTCGCGGTAGAGCAGCTTGAGGATCTCCACCCGCTGCTGCACCCCGACCGGCAGGTCCGCGACCCGGGCGTCCGGCGGTACGTGCAGCCCGTGCGTGTCCACCAGTTCGGCGACCCGGGCCCGGGCGGCGGCCCGATCCACCAGGCCGCGCCGGGTGGGTTCGCTGCCGTAGACCACGTTCTCCGTGACGGTCAGCGAGGGGAAGAGCTTGAAGCCCTGGTGGACCATGCCCAGTCCGGCCGCGATCGCCTGCACGGGCGAGCCGAAGGAGTGCTCGGTGCCGCGCAGCAGGATGCGGCCGGCGTCCGGGCGTTGCAGGCCGTACAGGATCGACATCAGCGTCGACTTGCCCGCGCCGTTCTCGCCCATCACCGCGTGGATCTCGCCGCCGGCGACCCGCAGGTCGACCCGGTCGTTGGCCAGCACGCCGGGGAAACGCCGGACGATGCCGCGCATCTCGACCTCGGCGATGTCACCGGGGGCGGCGGCGTGCTGATCGTTCATCGGGCGTCTCTCCGGTCGAAAGGGGCGAAACGGGACGGGCGTTCGCCGGTGTCGGGTCCGCGGCCCCCACCCCGGCGCGGCGGTCCTACTTGGCGGCGGCCGGGTCGGTCACGGTGATGCCGCCCGCGACGATCTGGTCGCGCAGGCTCAGCACGGTCTTGAGCACGTCCGGGTGCTGGGCGATCAGGCACTGCGAGGTCTCCAGGCCGGGCTCCATGCCGGTGAGCGTGATGCCGCCCTCCTTGAGGCCGTACGAGGTGACGCCGCCGGGCTTGCCGGCGGCGATCTGCTCGACGCCCTTCTCGACCGCGATGTCGGTGCGCTTGATCACGTTGTCCACGACCGTGCCCGGCGCCGCCGAGCACTGGTTGACGTCGACGCCGTATGCCTGCACGCCCGCGGCCTTGGCCGCGCTGAACACGCCGAGGTTGCCCGCGGCGGAGGCGGCGCCCATGATCTGGTCGACGTCCTTGGCCTTGAGCGACGCGGTCTGCTCGCTGGCCCGCGCCGGGTCGTTGAACGGCTTCTGGCCGCCGACGAAGAGCTGGGTGAAGGCGCTCGCCGGGTTGGTCTGCTTGGCGCCCGCGGCGAACGGGTCGGAGAAGCGGCGGATCTGCGGGCTGTCCAGCGCGACCACGGCGCCGACCTTGCCGCTCTTGGTCAGCAGGCCCGCCTCGGCGCCGGCGAGGTAGGTGCCCTCGTGCTCGCGGAAGGTCGCGCAGGTGATGTTCGGGTACGGCTTGCTCGTGCACGAGTCGACGAAGAGGAACTGCTGCTTCGGGTTGGCCTCGGCCTGCTGGGCCAGCACGTCGGCGAACTCGAAGCCGACGGCGACCACGACGGAGGGCTTCTGGCGGACCGCGGCCTCCACGTTCTGCTGGATCGCGCTGGTGTCCTTGCTCTCCAGGATGCTCGCGGTGCCGCCGGCCTTCTTGGCCGCGTTCTGCGCGCCGGTGGCGGCCAGCTTGAGGAAGTCGTTGACGCCGATCGGCTCGGGCGTCACCAGCACGACGTTCTTGGCGGAGTCCCCGCCGCCGGTGCCGCCGGCGGCCGGCGTCTTGTCCTTGTCGGCGGAGGCGTTGCACGCCGTGGCGGCCAGTGCGGTGCCGACGACGACGGCGGCCACGGCCAGGCGGTGGCGGGAGGTGATGCGGTACATGAGTGTCCTTGGGAGGAGTGTCGATCCCGGCGGGGCGGAGTCGGTGGTTCGGAGACGGGAACCTCGCGGTCCCATCGGTCTCGGCGCCCGAGGGCGCCTCGGTTCCGCGCGCGGCGGTGAGGCGCGGCGCTCGATCGGCGGTCGGCGCGATCGGGTCAGTACGGGCGCCGGCGACAGCGGCCGGTGCGTCGGACGCAGACGCCGCGGGCACCGCGCTTGTCGAGCGGAAGCGGCGGACGGTCACACGCCATGGAGCGGCCGCAGCACTCGATACGTACGTCGCAACACCACGTTTCGGCCACAGCCGACTCCTTTCCGGTCGCACCAGCCCAAGTCTCGATGTGATGATCACACCCGACTGGTTTCGGGGGGAGGTTAGCACCCTCACCAGGCACTTCTCGCGCTTGTTCATAATGTGGACCGATTGTCCACCATGTGAACATTGGGTTACCGCGCCGACACCCAGCCGCCCCGGATCCCGGGCGTCGTTCGGGAGTGCGTTCGAAGCGTGCTGCCGGGCGACGTAGCATCCGTAGTGCCACCGCATGCGCTCGCTCCCGCCGCGGTGTGCCGCCGAGCCGGTGACCTCGCACACGTTCGCGGCCGTCGTGCTCGCCCGGCGCTCGCCCATCCGCCCGGAAAGGACCCCCGATGGCCCCCGAGATACGCTCGCTCGCCTGGCACGGCACCGCCCTGCGCCTGCTCGACCAGACCGCGCTGCCGCAGCGGATCGTGTACCTCGACATCACCGACGTGGACGCGCTGATCGACGCGATCCGTCGCCTCGCGGTGCGCGGCGCACCGGCCCTGGGCGCGGCCGGCGCCTTCGGCGTCGCGGTGGCCATGCTGCAGGGCACGCGCGAGGGCTGGGACGCGGACCGGCTGGCCGGCGAGATCGCCCGGATCCGGGACGCCCGGCCGACCGCGGTCAACCTGGCCGGCGGCGTGGACCGGGTGTTGCCGTTCGCCGCCAAGGGTGTGGACGCGGTGCTCGCCGAGGCGCAGGCGGTGGTCCGCGAGGACGTCGAGGCCAACCACGCGATCGGCCGGCACGGCGCGGACTGGATCCTGTCCCGGGTCGAGCGACGCCCGCTGCGGGTGCTGACCCACTGCAACACCGGCTCGCTGGCCACCGCCGGCTGGGGGACCGCACTGGGCATCGTCCGCGAACTGCACGCGCGCGGCGTGCTCGACGTCGTCCACGTCGACGAGACGCGCCCGCTGCTCCAGGGATCGCGGCTGACCGCCTGGGAGTTGGACCAGGAGGGCATCGCCCATCTGGTGCAACCGGACGGCGCCGCCGCGAGCGCGATCCTGCGCGGCCTGGTGGACGTCGCGGTGATCGGCGCGGACCGGATCGCCGCCAACGGCGACACCGCGAACAAGATCGGCTCGGTCGGCGTCGCACTGGCCTGCGCCGACGCGGGCATCCCGTTCGTGGTCGCGGCCCCGCTGACCACGTTCGACGACGCGACCGCGCACGGCGACGAGATCACCATCGAGGAGCGGCCCGAGTCCGAGGTGCTGGAGGTGGCCGGCATCCGCGTCGCCCCGGCCGACTCGCGCGCCTTCAACCCGGCCTTCGATGTCACGCCGGCCCGACTGATCAGCGCGATCGTCAACGAGACGGGCGTACGCGAGTACCGACCCTGAACCGATCCCGGGACGCGGCCCGGCCGCGTCCCGGACCCGGTTCGGGAGGCGTGCTCGGACCGGCCGGTCCCGGCCGAACCCTCACGCGGCTCCGCCGCCGGCTCAGCCCTCCGCGATGCGGTACTCCAGCAGCCACTCCACGACTTCGACGTGATGGCGGGCCCGGATCGCATCCTCACCCCACACGTACATCCCGTGCGAGGCGACCACGACGGCCGGCACCCCGGGGACCAGCGCGGCCTCCAGGCGATCGCCCAGTTCGGTCATGTCCTGGCTGTTGGCGATCACCGGGATGGTGACCGTCTCGTCGTGCGCGGAGCGGCCGATGCCCTTGAGCATCTCCAGATCGCGCAACTCGATCCCGGCCGGCCAGCGTCGACCCGCGCGCACCGCCGAGACGGTGTGCACGTGGAACACCGCGCCCGCGCCGGTCAGCGCCACCACCCGGGCGTGCAGCCCGGCCTCGGCGGACGGTCGGCGCGGCGGCGTGCTCGCCTCCTCGGGGACCGGTACGCCGGCCGCGTCCACCACGACCAGGTCGTCCGCCGCCAGTTCGCCCTTGTCCAGGCCCGAGGCGGTGACCGCGAGGCGCAGTGGTTCACGCGAGAGCACCACGGACAGGTTCCCGGAGGTGCCGCGCATCCAGCCGAGGCCGGCGAAGCGCGCGGCCTCGCGCGCGAGGGTGGCCCCGGCGGCGGCACGCGCGGAGGCCGGGACCGAGGCGGGGTTACCGGCTTCGGGGGTCGTCATGGGGGTCCTCACTGTTCACTCACGGTCCGGTCGAACCGGCTCACAGTGTGGTCGAACCGGCAGATCGGGCCATCATTTCACCCACGCCCCGGCGATCCGGGATCGGTACCGGCCGGACGCCGGGTCGGGTCGCCACGCCGCTCACGGCCGGGCCCGGCTCTGGCCGTCGTAGCGCAGGATCGGGCTGTCCTCGCGCAGCAGCCGCTGCCGGTAGGCCACCGCGAGCCACGCGGCCTCGCGGTAGGCGGCCTCCAACTCGTGGTAGACGGTGTCGATCAGGGCCGGTGCCGGACCGTTCTCGGTACGAAAGGCCAGGAACAACCGGACCGTGAGCGGATCGCCGGCCAGCGGCCGGACCGCCATGTCCGGTCGCGGGCGGGACGTGGGTTGGCACGGCGTGACCACCTCGCCGATCGCGACCAGGGACGCCGCGGTGAGGTAATCACCGTGCAGGATCCGGGGGTTGATGCCGGCGTCGGACAACACCTCGCGCAACCCCTCCCATTCGCCGTCCACGCTCGGGTCGACCATCCACTGATCCTCGGCCAACTCGGCCAGCTTGACCTCGGTTTCGGCCGCGGCCGGATGGTCCGGCGACATCGCGATGAACTGCGGTTCCCGCTCGACCAGTACGCGCCCGCGCACCCCGTCCGGGACCCGCAGCGGGAAGCCCTCGACCTCGTGCACGAACGCGACGTCGAGCTGACCCGCGGCGACCATTCCGAGCAGCGTGTTCGCCGACACGTCCACCCGCAAATAGGTGTCGGTGGTGGGCAATCGCAGCCGGAGCCGGCGCAACCAGTCGGCGATCACCCGGTTCGCGGTGCCGCCGATCCGCAGGTGGGGCCCGGCGGTTCGGATCGCCTCGGCCTGGGTGTCGATGACCAGGGCGCTCATCTCGGCCATGATGGGTCGGGCCCGGTGCAGCATCGTGAGGCCGAGTGGAGTGGGTCGGCTGCCGGTCCGGTCGCGGACGAACAGGGGTGCGCCCAGGGCGTTTTCGATTCTTCTGAGCTGCGCGGTCAAGGACGGCTGGGTCATGCCGAGCAGCCGGGCCGCAGCATGCAGGCTGCCGGTGTCGCCGATGGCACACAGTGCGCGGAGGTGCCTCACCTCTAGCTCCATGATGCGGAGGATAGGACGCACTATCGCGGTCGTACCAGACACCGACGGGCGTGGGATCCGGGGGTGGGGCGTGAATCTTCCGTAACACGATGCGTGCCGGGGCGGTGACGGTCCGGGAACGGGGGTGATACGACGGTGCTATCGCCGGTTGTCATCATCCGGGCCGGACCGGGCTCCGGTGAGACTCAGTGCGCACCGAACAGGTCTTCGGCACCCCAAGGAGCCCCCCATGTCCCCAGTGCGTCCCCGGAACCCCCGTAAGACCGTGATCACCGCAATACTCGGCCTCGGCCTCGCGGCCGGACTGATCGCCGCGCCGGCCGCATCGGCCGGCAACGACGGAGTCGCGGCCCCCCTTCGTGCCTCCGCGCAATACGCCGGTCAGGAAGACCAGGCGCAGAACCAGGCGTTCTTCGACGCCGTGCTGAAGTCCGTGGCGGGCAAGCGCGCCGCGGCGGGCAACTCGGCGGCGGTGGTCACCGTCACCTACAGCGCCGCCAGCGCACCCTCCTTCCGCAGCCAGATCGCCCAATCCGCGCAGATCTGGAACAGCTCGGTCACCAACGTCCGCCTTCAGGAAGGCAGCAACCCCGACTTCCGGTACTACGAGGGCAACGACTCGCGTGGTTCGTACGCGAGCACGAACGGCCACGGCAGTGGCTACATCTTCCTCGACTACCGACAGAACCAGCAGTACAACTCGACCCGGGTGACCGCCCACGAGACCGGCCACGTGCTGGGCCTGCCGGACCACTACTCGGGTCCGTGCAGCGAACTGATGTCCGGCGGCGGCCCCGGCACCTCCTGCACCAACCCGAACCCGAACGCCACGGAACGCGCTCGGGTCAACCAGCTCTGGCGCAACGGCCTCGCGGCGCTCGCCGCCCAAGCGGCCTCCTGACCTCCCGGGCGACGTGCACCCGGACACCCGGGCTCCCCTGTACGTCGCTCCGACCCCTGACCCGGCACCCGGCCACCGCCCCCCGCGGCGGCCGGGTGCCGTTCCATTGCATTCGGCCTCGCGGTCATGGCTGCGGTTGCCTTGCGGCTGGGAGGCGTACCCACCCGTTGCCTCGGGCTTCGGTTTCAACGGCATCGGGGCGGCCCGCTCGGGCCTCTCGGCCACTACTCCTCTGTGTGTGCTTCCTGCTTCGGCGGGGAGGATGGGGGGATGGTCGGTGACGCGGATGTGCCTCTCGTGGTGGTCGATGCGGCGAACGTGGTGGGCTCGGTGCCCGACGGGTGGTGGAAGGATCGGCGGGGCGCCACCGAGCGGTTGCGGGACGCGTTGGCGTCGATGGCCGCGGCGGGGCTGCCGGAGGGCGGGAGCGCCGTGCCCGCGTGGGCGCGGCGGGGGCCGCTGGACATCGTGCTGGTGGTCGAGGGCGCCGCCGGCGGCGTCGCCGAGGTGCCGGGCATCCGGGTCGTCCGGGCCGCGGGCAGCGGCGACGACCGCATGGTCGAACTGGTCGCGGCCGAGCACGCGAGCGCGCCCGCGCGGCACTGCCTCGTGGTGACCGCCGATCGCGGCCTGCGGGATCGCGTGCGCGCCCTGGCCGCCGAGGTGACCGGTCCCCGAGCGGTGCGCCCCGGGTGATCGGGCGGCCGGGATTCGGGTTCCGCGTCGGAGGGCGGATATCGTGAGGGGCGGCGGCCCGCCCACGCGGGGCCGACGATCCGAGGTCCCGTCCGCGCCGCCGGCCGTACTCGACACCCCGCCCCGTGGGCAATCGCCGGAGGAAGCATGACCACCAACCGAGTCCGCAAGGGCGTGATCCGAGGCCGGATGGCCGCCGCCGGCGAGTCGTACGTCGTCGCCGCACGCCGGATGACCGTCCCGCGCGGGTCCAAGGCCCCCGACGTCCGGACCGCCGAGGCGCTGGCCACCCGCTACTGGGAGCCCGCCGAGAGCCTCGACCTGCCCTGCCCGTGCGGCGGCACCTGTGCCCCCGGCGAGCGCTGCACCCGCTGCCACGCGACCTACCGGCACGCCGCCCGGATCCCCGGCAGCGACACCGACGTCGAGGTCTGGCAGGACCGGTACGACTGCACCGGCTGCGCGAACAGCTACTCCTTCACGGTGACCCTCCCGGACCGACCCTGGGGCACCACGCAGACCGTGCCGCAGCGCGGCGGCCAGGAGCCGATCGTGCGGATCAAGCCCTTCGAGGGCGTCGACCACCCGACCCTCCGGGCCTGAACCCGGCACCGAGGACGCGGCTCACTGCCCGGCGGGAAGCGGCTTCTTGCCCTTGACCGTCTGCAGTCGAAAACGTTGGTCGGCGGCCCCCGAGCAGATCGCCTGGGCCGCCTCCGCCTTCGGGGTGACCTCGGCGGGGCCGCCGAGGATGCCGATACACAGGCCGCTGTGTACCGGGCGGAGCCGGAAGACGCCCGGATCCACCGGTTCGATCAGGAAACGTTCGTTGGCGGCGCCGGTGCAGTCGCCGGGACTGAGCAGCGCACCGGGCACCAGGATCGCCTCGTCCACCCGCAGGCAGCCGACGCCCTCCACCGGATGGCGCCACTTGATCAGGTAGACGTCCGGCGCCACGGCGACCAGGTAGGTGTCCGGGACCACGCCCTCGCACGAGCGCTGGACCGCGATCGGGCGGTCGGTGCGAAGGTTGCGTTCTCTGCCCTCACCCAGACACAACGACCCGTCGGCGATATGGGTGGGCTTGATCAGGTAGAAGCCGTCACGGGGTCGGCTGGGGAAAGCGGCGGAGTCGTCGCCGTCGCCGTCGTCCGTGCCGTATCGCACGGCGAGGATCACGCCGATCGCGATCAGCAGGCAGGCCATGCCGATGGCGATCGCCATCGTCCCCGGCCGACGCCGACGCCCCGGCGGTGGGGCAGGCGCGGCGTCGGGCACCTCGGCGGGTTCGGGCGCGGGCCGTTCGCTCACCCGCCCCGCCGCGAGATCCTCGCGGATCGTCAACCAGCGGGCGGCGGCATCGGTGTCCAAGCCGCAGGCGAACACCAGCGCCTCGACCAGATCGGCCCGGGGCAGCGTGCTGCGGCCGAGCGCGGCGGCCACGGTGCTGGCCGGCAACACATGCCCGGACGCCTCGGCCTTGGCCGCCAGTTGACGGTACGTCAGCGCCGACCACTCGCGTAACTCCCGTAACGCGGCGACGTACTCCGCGGCGGTGGTGGCGGTGTCCGGCCGCGGAGCAGAGTCGTCACGTCGGGTCACAAGACTCCCGTTCGGTCACGCGAAAACGTACGCGCGGTAGCGGATGCGGCACCCATGGTGCCGGCAGTTCGGCGGGTCGGGGAGTCCCAGAAAAACGATAAATAGGACCGGAATCCCGTCGCCCGCCCGGCACGCCCGCTCCCGGCCGAACCGAGCCCGCCGATCGGTGATCGGTGCGCACACCCGTCCCGAACGGTCCGGGACACGGGCCGGTCGACGCCGTGACCAGCCGGGACGGCCGCGTGTTGTCCGGGACGGCCCGATCGGCTTGGCAGCGGCCGCGTCGATCCCCCAGTGTCGGGATCGTCCGACGGTTCGGCCCGCCGCGCGAGGGTGCTCATCGGGGGTGGCGGGCCGACCGGTCGGGGCGGCCCGGCCCGGGCGCCCGGTGGGCCGGCGCGCGCCGGCCGGTGACGATGCGGTACGACATCACCTGTGACCGACGACGAATCCCCGACCGCGCCCCGGACCGTACGCCTGTTCGTGGCGCTCGCCCCGCCGGACGACGCCAAGGACGAACTGGCCCGGGTGCTGCGCCCGATCCACCACGCGCATCCCCGGCTGCGCTGGAACCGGATCGAGGACTGGCACATCACGCTGGCCTTCCTCGGCGAGGTGCCGGTCGACGTGGTCGAGGCCCTGCGCGCACCACTGGCCGAGGTCGCCGCCTCCACCCCGCCGGTCGACCTCGAACTGCGCGGCGCCGGGCAGTTCGACGAGCGGGTGTTGTGGAGTGGCGTGCACGGGGAATTGCCCGCACTGCACACGCTGGCCGACGCGGTCCGCGGCGTGGTGCGGGCGGCCGGCGTCGCCCTGGAGGACCGACCGCTGCGTGCCCACCTGACCCTGGCCCGGGCCCGCCGGGACAACCCCGACGGCATCTCGGCCGCCGCCCGCGAGCTGGCCGATTTCGTCGGCAGCCGCTGGTCGGCCCGGCGACTGCACCTGGTCGGCAGCAACTTCGGCCGCGGCCCCGGCCCGATCCACTACCGCGACGTGGACGCCTGGCCGCTGACCGGCCGCTGAGGCCCGAGGTCCCGACGCTCCCACCCACCCCCGAGGCACCCGTCGGCGCGCCCGTCGACGGCGGCCGGTCGGGTCCTCTACGATCGCGCTGTGATCCTCGGCCACCGCCGCACCGACCCGAGCGCGCCCTCGCGCCTCGATGTGCCGCGCCGTCGCTGTTGTTGATCCGTACTTCTCCTCGCAGTCGATGCATCGCCGCGCCGGTTCGCCCGCGCGCGCCTCCCCGACGTTTCCTGAGCAGAGGAAGTCCCGATGACACCGATCAGTGAAGTCGCCTACGACCGCCACCGGTTGCGGCAGTGGTTGGGCGGATCCGCCCGCGCGGACGGAGTGCTCAGACGCGACCTGCTCAAGCTGCTCGGCACGGCCGGCGTACTCACCGCACTACCCGCGGGCACCGCGTACGCGACCGACCGGACCGACACCACACCCGCGGCCGCGGCCCCGACCGGCAACACCCCGGCAGGCAACACCCCGACCGCCGGCGCCGCCCCGGGCATCCGCAAGCCGCTGCCACCCGAGCTGTTCACCATCCGCGGCACCAACGCCGAGACCAACTTCCCCGCACTGCGCGACACCGGCTACCACACCCCGGTCGATCGATTCTTCGTGCGCAACCACACCGCCACCCCGCAACTACCCACCCAGGACTGGCGGTTGCGCCTGTGGGGGAGCGGACTGCGCGGATCCACCGACTACGCCGGCGCGATCGAGCTCGACCTGGCCGACCTGCGTCGGCTGCCCGCGCACACCCACTCGGCCGCGATCGAGTGCGCCGGCAACGGCCGCAGCTTCTACGCCTCCCAACAGGGCGAACCGGCGGCCGGCACCGCCTGGACGCTCGGCGCGATCGGCGTGGCCCGCTGGCGCGGTGCGCGCCTGTCGGACGTGCTGCGCCGCGCGGGGCTGCGCCGGGAAGCGGTGGACGTGTTGCCACGAGGGCTGGACGACGAGTACGTGACCGGCGGCGTCAACCTGGGCCGGGTGCGTCGACCGTTGCCGGTGGCCAAGGCGCTCGACGACGTGCTGCTCGCGTACGAGATGAACGGCGAGCCGCTCGCCGCGGATCACGGCGCGCCGGTACGGGTGGTGGTGCCCTCGTGGGTGGGCATCTCCTCGATCAAGTGGGTCGGGGACATCGAGGTCGCCGCGCAGCCGCTGTACTCGCCGTGGAACACCGACTTCTACCGCCTGTTCGGGCCCGCCCATCCCGAGGGCGGCAGCGCGCCGCTGACCCGACAGACCCTCAAGAGCGCGTTCGAACTGCCCGTCGACGCCCGCTTCGCGCCGGGTCGCACGCACCGGCTGCACGGCCGGTCCTGGTCCGGCGCGGGCGGCGTGCGCCGGGTGGAGGTCAGCACCGACGGCGGCGCGAGTTGGCGGCGGGCGCGGCTGTGGGACGAGCCGCGGCGCGACGGTTGGGTGCGCTGGAGCCTGGACTGGCGGCCCGCCGAGGCCGGTTCGACCCACCTGCTCGCCCGGGCGAGCGACACCGCGGGCCGTACCCAGCCGGATCGGTCCACCTTCAACACCCAGGGCTACTTCTTCGACGCCGTCGTGCGCCATCCGGTGACGGTGGGCTGAGCACCGAGCCGGCCGCCCCGACACCGCACCGCATCGCCGAAGGACCGGGCCGCCGCCGCACCCGGAAGACGACGAACCGCCCCCGCCGGGCGTGTTGCCGGCGGGGGCGGTTCGGCGGGATCGATCAGGCCAGCGAGGCCACGGCCTCGTTGAAGGTGGCCGACGGGCGCATCACGGCCGACGCCTTGGCCGGGTCGGGACGGTAGTAGCCGCCGATGTCGGCGGGCGAGCCTTGGACCGCGATCAGTTCGGCGACGATCGTCTCCTCCTGCTCGGACAACGTCCGGGCCAGGCCCGCGAACGCCTCGGCGAGCGCCGCGTCCTTGGTCTGCGCGGCCAGCTCCTGGGCCCAGTACAGCGCCAGGTAGAAGTGGCTGCCCCGGTTGTCGATGCCCCCGAGCCGACGGCTGGGCGACTTGTCGTTGTCCAGGAAGGTGCCGGTGGCCCGGTCGAGCGTGTCGGCCAGCACCTGGGCGCGGGCATTGCCCACGGACTGCGCGAGGTGCTCGAAGCTGACCGCGAGCGCGAGGAACTCGCCCAGGCTGTCCCAGCGCAGGTAGTTCTCCTTGACCAACTGCTGCACGTGCTTGGGCGCCGAGCCGCCGGCGCCGGTCTCGAACAGGCCGCCGCCGTCCATCAGCGGGACGACCGAGAGCATCTTCGCGCTCGTGCCCAGCTCCAGGATCGGGAACAGGTCGGTGAGGTAGTCGCGCAGCACGTTGCCGGTCACCGAGATGGTGTCCTCGCCGCGGCGGATGCGCTCCAGCGAGAACGCGGTGGCCTTCTCCGGCGACATGATCTCGATGGTCAGGCCCTCGGTGTCGTGCTCGGGGAGGTACTCCGCGACCTTCGCGATCAGGTTCGCGTCGTGCGCGCGGCCCTCGTCCAGCCAGAACACCGCCGGGCTGCCGGTCGCGCGGGCGCGGCTGACGGCCAGCTTGACCCAGTCCTTGATCGGCAGGTCCTTGGTCTGGCACATCCGGAAGATGTCACCCGCGCCGACGACCTGCTCCAGCACCGCGGTGCCGGCGGCGTCGACGACCCGCACGGTGCCGGTGGTCGCGATCTCGAAGGTCTTGTCGTGGCTGCCGTACTCCTCGGCCTTCTGCGCCATCAGACCGACGTTGGGCACCGAGCCCATCGTGGCCGGGTCGTACGCGCCGTTGGCCCGGCAGTCGTCGATGACGACCTGGTAGACGCCCGCGTAGCTGCTGTCCGGCAGCACGGCCAGGGTGTCGGCCTCCTTGCCGTCCGGACCCCACATGTGACCGGAGGTACGGATCATGGCCGGCATCGAGGCGTCCACGATCACGTCGCTGGGCACGTGCAGGTTGGTGATGCCCCGGTCGGAGTCGACCATCGCCAGCGCCGGCCCGGCGGCCAGCTCGGCGTCGAAGGACGCCTTGATCGCGGCGCCCTCGGGCAGCGACTCCAGGCCCTTGAGGATCGCGCCGAGACCGTCGTTGGGGCTCAGGCCGGCCGCCGCGAGCGCCTTGCCGTGCTCGGCGAAGGTCTGCGGGAAGAAGGCCCGAACCGCGTGGCCGAAGATGATCGGGTCGGAGACCTTCATCATGGTGGCCTTCAGGTGCACCGACAGCAGGACGTTCTCGTCCTTGGCCCGGGCCACCTGCGCGGCCAGGAACTCGCGCAGCGGCGCCGCGCGCATCACCGAGGCGTCCACGACCTCGCCCGCGAGCACGGGTACCGATTCGCGCAGCACGGTGGTGCTGCCGTCGTCGCCCACCAGCTCGATGCGCAGCGAGCCGGGCTCGGCGATCACCGCGGACTTCTCGGTGGAGCGGAAGTCGTCGGCGCTCATGTGCGCGACGTTGGTCTTCGAGTCGGCGGTCCAGGTGCCCATGCGGTGCGGGTGCGCCCGGACGTAGTTCTTCACCGACGCGGGGGCGCGGCGGTCCGAGTTGCCCTCGCGCAGCACCGGGTTGACCGCGCTGCCCAGGGTCTTGCCGTAGCGCGCCCGGACGTCCTTGTCCTCGTCGGTCTTCGGGTCGTCCGGGTAGTCCGGCAGCGCGAAGCCCTGCTCCTGGAGCTCGGCGATGGCCGCCTTGAGCTGCGGGATCGAGGCCGAGATGTTCGGCAGCTTGATGATGTTGGCCTCGGGCGTCTTGGCCAGTTCACCGAGCTCGGCGAGCGCGTCCTCGATGCGCTGGTCCGCCTTCAGGTGCTCCGGGAAGTGCGCGATGATCCGCCCGGCCAGGGAGATGTCACGGGTCTCCACCTTGACCCCGGCCGTCGCCGCGTACGCCTGGACCACGGGCAGGAACGAATACGTCGCCAGGGCCGGGGCCTCGTCGGTGTGCGTATAGATGATGGTCGGGTCAGTCACAGGATGCTCCGCTCCATGTCCGCAACATTGCTCGACATCAAGATATCTTGCGGGCGGATCCCCGCGCGTCGCGGCCCCGGCGCGGCGGGCCCCGGCACGGCGCGCCGTGCCCGGATCACCCCGGTGGTGTCGCGTCCGGCCGCTCCGGGCCGGCCAGGTCGCGGAGTTTGAGGCCCAGGTGCAGGGTCAGCCGGTCGTCGCCGCGGTCGAGCCGGCAGCCGGTGAGCGCCTCGATCCGCCGCAGGCGGTGGTACAGGGTGGCCCGGTGCACGCACAACAACGCGGCGGTGCGCCGAACGTCGCCGGCGTGGTCGAGGAACGCGGCCAGCGTCGACAGCAGCACTCCGTGAGCGTCCGCACGCTCCAGCGCGACCAGGGCCGGCACCCGCGCCGCCGCGCGCAACTCGGCCGCCGGCAGTCGCAGGAGCAACTCGTAGGGACCCAGCTCACCACTGCGGGCGAGGTCGCCCAGGCCGGGCACCAGCAGCGCCGCACGCACGGCCAGCAGCGCCTGCCGGTACGAATCCGGCACCCGGTCGAGGCGATCCACCGGCGCGCCGACGCCGACCACCACCCGCCCGGCGCCGCGCGTCAGATCCGTGAACCGGGCGATGATCCGCCCACCCAGGACGTCCGGCAGCTCCGCCGCCGCGGTGGCCGGCGGCCCCAGCAGGATCCAGGCCCGCGAGCGCTGGGCGACCATCAGCCGGCCCTGCTCCGGAAGCGCGCGCAGCCCCTCCTCGACCGCCGCCTCCAGCGCGACCTCGTGCGCGCCGGCCGCCGCGCCGGGCTCGTCGACGCACTGCGCCGCGACCACCCGGAACGGACCGGCCTCGGCGGCGAACACCTGCTCGGCCCGCAGGTCCGCGGCGGCCTGGAGCCGACCGGCCGGATCGGATCCGACCAACTCGCGCAGGATCGCCTCGTGCCGGGCCTTGACCCGCTCGTGCAACAGCAGCCGCCGATACAACACGATGCCCGCTCGCCCGGCCGCCGCCTCGGCCGACGCGAGTTGCGCCTCGGTCGCCGCCGACGCGTCGTCGATCAGCCACAGATAGCCCAGCAGCAGCCCGTCGCAGCGGATCGGGACACACCAGCGCGGACGGCAGCCCGGGACGTCGATCCGCACCCGACCCGGCCGGGTCCACCCGGCGATCCCCTGGCCCAACACCCGATCGGCGATCTCCGGCCGCACCCCGCGATTGAGCACCGAGGCCACCCGGACCGCGTCCTCGTCGCCGAAGTGCCGGCTGGCCGCCAACAACCGGAGGCCCACGTCGTCGATCGCCACCGACCGTTGCAGGCGCTCGGAGAGCTCGTCGACCAGGGATTGCAGATCCTCGTCACCCATCGGTCGACCTCCGTACGCGCCACGCCGCTTCGGGCACCCGCCGCTCCGGGCACCCGCGCCGATCCGAGACCCGCCGAACCGGGCTCGGGGTGCGGCCAGCGTACGGCCGCGTGCGACGGGGCGCCGGGCCCGGAGCGGTGGACGACGCGACGATCGTCGCGTCGGCGTGCCGCGATCCGCGACCGCGGTCGGCTGCCCGGGCGGTGGGCCGCCGGTCAGACTGGACGTGTGGAGCAGGCGGTGTCCCGGCACCGGGGCTCCCGTTCGGCGCGTGCGGCATCGCCAGGGAGGAAACCCGAATGAACACGGATGTCGTGGTGATCGGAGCCGGCGTGATCGGCTCCGCGATCGCACTCGAACTGGCCCGCGCGGGCCGGCGGGTGCTCGTGGTGGACAAGGCCGGCGGTGTCGGCCTGGGTTCGACCAGCGCCTCCAGCGCGGTGGTGCGCTTCAACTTCTCCACCCACGCCGGCGTGGCGGCCTCGTGGGAGGCCCGGTTCTGCTGGCAGGCGTGGGGCGACCACCTGGGCTGCGACGTCGGCGACCTGGCCCGCTTCGAACGCAACGGCCTGGCCCTGCTGGACGTGGACGCGGTGCCGCGCGAGACCTACCTCCCATTGTTCGACGCGGTGGGCGTGCCCTACCAGGAATGGGACGCCGCGACGCTCGCGGCCAGGATCCCGGGCCTGGACACCGGACGGTTCTGGCCGCCCCGACGCCTGGACGACGAGCGCTTCTGGGCGGAACCGACCGGCACGCTCGGCGCGGTGTTCACGCCGGACGCGGGCTATGTCAGCGATCCGCAACTGGCGGCGCAGAACCTGGCCGCGGCGGCGCAGCGGCACGGCGCCGAATTCCGGTTCCGGCGCACCGTCGTCGCGGTCGGGTCGACGGGCGGTCGGGTGCGCTCGGTGACCCTGGACGACGGCACCGAGGTGGCCTGCCCGACCGTGGTCAACGCGGCCGGTCCGTGGTCCGGCCGGGTGAACGAACTCGCCGGAGTGGGCGCCGACTTCACGATCGGGGTGCGGCCGATGCGGCAGGAGGTGGCGCACCTGAGGGCGCCGGCCGGCTACAACCCGACCGGGGCGGCCGGGGTCACCCTGGCGGACCTGGACCTGGGCGTGTATCTGCGCGGGGAGGTCGGTGACGGCATGCTCGTCAGCGGCACCGAGCCGGAATGCGACCCATTGGAATGGCTCGACGACCCCGACGCCGCCAACCCCAACCCGACGCCGGAGGTCTTCGAGGCCCTGGTGACCCGGGCGGCCCGGCGGCTGACCGGGCTCGCGGTGCCGAACCGGCCGCGCGGCATCGTGGGGGTGTACGACGTCGCCGACGACTGGACGCCGATCTACGATCGGACCGAACTCGACGGCTTCTACGTGGCGATGGGCACGAGCGGCAACCAGTTCAAGAACGCCCCGCTGGTGGGCCAGGTGATGGCCACGCTGATCGACCGGGTGGAGAGCGGCGTCGACCACGACGCGGATCCGGTGTGCTTCGTCGGCCCGCACACCGGCGAGGCGATCGACCTGGGCGCCTTCTCCCGGCGGCGCAGCGTGAACGCGGCCAACTCCGGGACGGTCTTCGGCTGAACACCCGGCCCGGGCCCTCCCGTGCCGCCCGCCCGCCCGCACCGCTCCCCGCCCGCCCGCACCGCCGCCCCGCTCGGCGCCGGGTTCCGGTCGTGGGCTCCGTGACCTCGAAGAATGGGAGATCCCTTTGATACCCGACCACTTCGCCACCGCCGACGACGCTTGCCGGCCGTCCGCCGCCGACCGTTTCGCCGCCGTCGAAGAGCACTTCCGGAAGGTGTACGAACCCGCGTTCGGCGCGGTCGGCAGCGCCGCCGACCCGCACATCCGCCCGGACGGCGCGGCGGTGGCCTGCACCGGCACCATCTTCACCGAACTCGTCGGCACCGGCACCACCCGCGTCTGTCTGGCCGAGGCGGGTCGGGTCCGGATCCTGACCGAGGGCGCCGGCAACCAGCGCCTGCCCCGATTCTCCCCGGACGGGACCCGGCTCGCCTACCTGTCCGACGCCGAACGCACCGGCGACTTCCAGGTCGAGGTGCTGGACCCGGCCACCGGCGCGCGGATCGGCCGGGCCCGGGTGCCCGGCATGGTGGAGTACCTGAGTTGGTCGCCGGACGGCACCCGCCTGCTCCTGGGCGTCGCCGCGTACGGCGCCGATCTGTCCGGTGGTCAGGGTTCGGGCACCGTCACCGGGACGGCGGACGAGGCGCCGGCGTGGGCGCCCGAGGTGTTCACCGACCTGGCCGAGGACGGGTGGCGTTCCGCCTGGGTCGCCGAACAGCCCGACGAATCAGGCGAGTTCGCGGTACGCCAGGTGAGCCGGCCCGGGACCAACGTATGGAACTCGTGCTGGGCGGGCCCGGACGCGCTGATCTGCGTGGCCGGGGCCGCGCCCGGCGAGGAGTCCTGGTACGTCGCGGACCTGCGCCGGATCGCACTGGCCGACGGCGCGGAGACCGTACTGCGCACCAGTGACCGGCAGTTCGGCCCGGTGTCCGCGTCGCCCTCGGGCCGCACGGTGGCGGTGGTGGAGGCGCTGTGCTCCGATCGCCTGCTGGAGGCCGGGGACGTACTGCTCCTGTCGGCGCGGCAGACCCCGGACGACGACGCGGTGCGGGTGGACACGAACGGCGTCGACGTCACCACGATCGGCTGGATCGACGAGGACCGGCTCGGCTGGGCCGGACTGCACGGATTGCACACGGTGGTCGGGGAGTACCGTCGGGATACGGACAGGGCCACCGAACTGTGGCGCAGCGACGAGACCTTCGGTGCCCGGTATCCCGAACTCTCCTTCTCCGCGCACGGGCACGCCGGAGTGCGGCACAGCTACCGGCGCCACCCCGAACTGGCGATCCTGGACGGCCACGTGATCCGCACGGTCGCCGACCTGACCCATCCCGGCGCGGACCACCTGACCGAGATCGCGGGTACCGCCGAGGCGGTGACCTGGACGGCCCCCGACGGCCTGGAGATCCAGGGCATCGTGTGTCGGCCGGCGGGCCCCGGACCGTTTCCGCTGGTGGTCCACGTGCACGGCGGCCCGGTCTGGAGCTACCGGAACTGCTGGTCGATGATGTACCCGTACACACCGCTGCTGGTCGATCGCGGGTACGCGGTGCTGCATCCCAATCCGCGCGGCAGCAGCGGGCGCGGACAGCGCTTCGCCGAGGCGGTGTTCGGCGACATGGGCGGTGCGGACACCCACGACATCCTGTCCGGGATCGACGCGTTGGTCGCCCGGGGCATCGCCGACCCGGACCGGATCGGCGTGATGGGCGGTTCGTACGGCGGGTTCATGTCGGCGTGGTTGACCACCCGGGATCAGCGGTTCGCGGCGTCGGTGCCGATGTCCCCGGTCACCGACTGGATTTCCCAGCACCACACCTCGAACATCCCCTACTTCGACCGGATCTTCCTCAACGACGAGCCGCTCTCGTACACCGGTCGCTACGTCGAGCGCAGCCCGCTGCGCTTCGTGTCGCAGGTGCGTACGCCCACGTTCCAGACGGCCGGCGTGCGGGATCGGTGCACCCCGCCCGGGCAGGCCCTGGAGTTCCACCGCGCGCTGGTGGAGGCGGGCGTGGAGTCGGCGCTCGCGGTGTATCCGCAGGAGGGCCACGGGGTGCGTGCGTTCCCCGCGCTGATCGACCACTGCGCCCGCATCCTGGGCTGGTTCGAGAAGCACATGGCACCGCCGACGGCCGGCTGAGCACGACGGGGAAGGGCCCCACCCCGCCGTCGGCGGGGTGGGCCCTTCGGTGTGCGTCGAGTGGGCGGGCCGTCAGGCCGGGAGGCCGGCGCGGGCCGCGACCGCGGTGTCGGGCTGGTCGGCGAAGACGCCGTCCAGGCCGAGGCCGTAGAAGAGTTCGTACTCGGCCGTGATGTCGCCGCGCGCGTTCGGGTCGGCGCCGAGGCGGAAGTCCAGCGGGAGGAACTGGTTCTCCGCGCGGAACGTCCAGGCGTGCACGATCAGTCCGGCCCGGTGCGCGTCGCGCACGACCGAGGTCGGGGCGAGCAGTTTGCCGCCGGCGTCACGCGGGACGATCAGGTTCTTGTTGGTGCCGATGCCGTCCGCGTAGCCACCGATCCACTTCAGGTTCTCCGGCTTGACCAGATCCTGGTACGTGCGCGGGTCGTTGGCCGCCACGAAGTCGTACGGCCGACCGGACGCGTCGAGCAACTGCACGAGCTTGACGTCGATCATCCGGTTCAGCTTGCGCAGGTTGGCGGTCTCGAAGGACTGGATGAACACCTTGTCCTTGCGGCCGGAGAGCCGGTTGTGCCTGAGCGCCTGCACCAGCGGCTCCTCCAAGGGCAGCCCGATCGACTGGAAGTAGGTCGGGTGCTTGGTCTCCGGATACACGCCGATCGGGCGGTCGACCCGGCGGCCCTCGGTCCGGGCCAGGTCCAGCACCTCCTGGAAGGTGGGCACCTCGAATCGGCCGTCGAACGTGGTGTTCGTGGGCCGCACCTGGGGCAGCCGCTCCTTGGCCCGCAACGTCTTGAGCTCGGCGAGGGTGAGGTCCTCGGTGAACCAACCGGTGACCGGCGTCCCGTCGATGGTCTTGGTGGTCTTGCGCGCGGCGAACTCCGGGTGCGCGGCGATGTCCGTGGTGCCGGAGATCTCGTTCTCGTGCCGGGCGACCAGGACACCGTCCTTGGTCGAGACCAGGTCGGGCTCGATGTAGTCGGCGCCCAGTCGGATCGCCAGGCGGTAGCTCTCCAGGGTGTGTTCGGGCCGGTATCCGCTGGCACCGCGGTGGCCGATCACGATCGGGTGGGCCGAGGGCCGCGACGAGGCGCGGGACGTGTCGTCCTGGGCCGCGGCGGCGGGCACCGCGACCAGGGTCGCCAGCAGCACGCCGGCCACACCGAGCGCGGGAAGGATACGTCGCAACGCCATCTCCTGTTCGTCCGGACGCGGCGAGGCCGCGCGGAGCACCAATCGTGCGGGCACGCCGAGTCAACCCGGATCGCCCGAAGGCTCGCCAGGACGAACCCGTGGCCCATGGATGAACCTCCGGAAAACGCCCGGGGGCGCTTCCCGTCGACAGGAGGCACACCGGCGGCCGGACCGGGGGCCGACCCCCGCGCGGTCCTCGATCCGGCCTCGGTGCGATGTCGTCGGGCGCGTGACGTGCTCGGGTCGGTGCTTGGGTCGGTGCTTCGGCCGGTCAGCCGGTGGTGGTCGCCACCGGGAGTTCGGTGAAGGTCTCGAAGCGGGTCAGGTGTTCCGGGGCGAGCGCGCGCAGGAAGCTCTCGGCGGGGAACGCCTGGCCGGCCGCGACCGTGCCGGTCGCGGTGTGCGTGCCGGCGAGGATGCGCTCGACGGCCTCCACCACGATCGGCGCGGTCACCGCGTAGATGTCGCGCCCGGCGACCACCGCACGGCGTTCCCGGTCGCCGCGCCGCACGACCGCCTCGACCAGGTAGGTCTGCTCGGACCGACCGCGGTCGTCGGCGGGCGAGGGAGCCGGGGTGGCGGGGTCGCGGATGTCGGTCAGCGGCGCGAGGTTCATCACCGCGCGCACCTCCGGAGTGTCCAGGTGCCGCGGGATGGTGACCTGGTCGGCCGTGGCGAACTCGTTGGTCTGCTGCTTCCCGAGCGGCACCGGGAACTCCCACGTGGAGATCTCGGTCGAGTAGGAGAACGGGCTCAACCGCCCCTTGGTGTAGACGAGATGGTGTCCCGCGTTGGTCTCGCCGGTGAGCCGGGTGCCCGCGGTCGGCAGCCAACTGTCCAGCCCGAAGGCGATGGTGATCTCGTCCGCGCTCGGCCAATCGCCGATGGCGACGGTGGCCAGCAGGTCGCCCAGTCCGCCGTAGAAGGCCATCGACGGGGCGAGTACGAGTCCGCGCTGCGCGGCCTGCTCGGAACGGGTGTCGAACAGGGCGGCGGTGGCGCCCTGTTCGGCGGCCACGTCCAGGTAGTGCGCTCCGGCGCGGATGGCCGCGTCGGCCACCGGGAGCGTGGTCTCGGAGAAGGGGCCGGCGCAGTTGACGACCGCCGCGACACCGGCGAACGCGCGATCCAGCGCCTCGGCATCGTCGGCGGCGGCGACCCGGCGCGGCGCGTCCGGGTAGTCGGCGCCGAACGCGTCGAGCCTGGCCCCGTCCCGGCCGACGAGCACCACCGGCCGGCCTCTGCGGTGCAACTCCGCGACCACGAAGCGCGCCGTGTGCCCGTAGGCCCCGTAGACGGCGACCGGGCGAGCCGAGGAGGTGGACGAAGTCTCGGCGGTGAGCGGGTTCGAGGCGCTGTTCTCGGTCATCGTTTTCTCTCTCTGGAACGAGGCCCGGGCGGTGCGGCGGCCGGGCGGTGCGGGGTACGTGTCCATGATCCGGTGGCGCCGAGACCCACACCAGTGGCTGAAACGACATTGGTCGAACAGTTTCGGACAGGGCCGGGGATGGGCTCGTGGCCCGGGTCGAATGCCTGCTCGCCGAGGGCGCGTCGGCCGACCCCTGTCACCCGGATGATTGCCCGGAGCTGGTTCTTCGTCCGGGAGTTCGACCGTAGAGTGATTGCCGGCGCGGGCCGATGTTCGCGTGCTTTGTACTGCTGTATCCGTATTTCCCTGTCCGACCCCTCGCCGGGTCGGATTCGTGTGTCCTGTCGTGTCGCGTCGCGGTCCTGTCACCGGCCGGGGTGTGTGGGCTCGGTGCGCGGACCCGGCGACGCGTTGATCGTGTGCGCCGCCGGATCCGCCGACACCTCGGCATTCAGCCACGACACAGGAGGCCCACGCCTTGGCATCGAAGTTCGCCCGCCCCGTCCTCGCCCTCGTCGCGACCCCCGTACTCGCCGCCCTGCTGGCCGGCGCCGCCACCTCCGGAGGTGCCGCGACGCCCGGTGCCCCGGGCGCGGGGGACCCGTACTTCCCGCTGTCCGGCAACGGCGGGTACCACGTCGCCCACTACGGTCTCGATCTCGACTACACGCCCGCGACGAGACGGCTCGAAGGCACTGCCGACCTCGCCGTCACGACGACGCGCAAGCTCTCCTCGTTCAACCTGGACCTGTCCGGACTGACCGTGGACAGTGTGCGCATCGACGGCAGGCGGGTGGCGTTCAGCCGCGACGGCGCCGAACTCACGGTCAAGCCGGCGCACGCGCTGGACAAGGGCCGCAGGTTCCATGTCGTGGTCACCTACTCGGGTGTGCCGGAGCACGTGACCGACCCCGACGGATCTCCGGACGGGTGGATCATCCAGCCGGACGGTTCGGTCTTCGTGGCCAATGAACCGCAGGGTGCGATGACCTGGTTCCCGAGCAACAGCCACCCGAGCGACAAGTCCACCTACGACGTGCGGGTGACCGTTCCGGACGGCTGGACCGCGGTGTCCAACGGCCGACTTCGCGACCGGCGCAGCCGGGCCGGCAAGACCACCTTCTCGTGGTCCGAGTCCAAGCCGATGGCCGCCTATCTGTCCACCGCGAGCATCGGCCGGTTCGAGACCGAGCAGTACGTCACGCGGAGCGGCCTGCCGGTCTACAACGCCGTGGCACCGAGCCAGGCCGCGGCGGCCAAGCCGGTACTGGACCAACTGCCCGCCGTGATCGAGTGGGAGAGCGGCCTCTTCGGCCGGTATCCGTTCGAGGCGGCCGGCGCCATCGTCGAGGACGCGCCCGACATCGGCTACGCGTTGGAGACGCAGAGCAGGCCGATCTACGACCGGGCCCCGAGTATCGAAACGCTCGTCCACGAGACGGCGCACCAGTGGTTCGGCGACTCGGTCACGCCGACCAAGTGGCAGGACATCTGGCTGAACGAGGGCTTCGCCACGTATGCCGAGTGGCTCTGGGCCGCCGAGCACGGCGGGCTCGGCACGGCCCAGCAGTTCGCCGCCGACTACGCGCTGCCGGCCACCGACTCCTTGTGGTCCTTCCCGGCCGGTGACCCCGGGGACGGTGGGAACCTCTTCGCCAAGCCGCCCTACGAGCGCGGTGCGATGGTCCTGGAGAAGTTGCGCCAGACCGTCGGGGACCGGGCCTTCTTCACCATCCTCAGGACGTGGGCCGCCGACCACCGCTACGGCCACGGCGACTCCGCCCAGTTCATCGCCCTGAGCAAGCGCATCTCCGGGAAGAACCTGGACGCCCTCTTCGCCACCTGGCTGTACGGACAGGGCAAGCCGGCCACCCCGTGACACCGTCGGGCCCGCGTGCGGCCGCGGGGGCCCCGGCGCGGGGGGGGGCGCCGGCCGCCGGGGGGGGCCCCCCCCCCGCGGGCGGGCCGGGGGGGCCCGCGGGGGCGGGGGGGGGCCGCGGGGGGGAT
>NZ_JBHZAV010000043.1:0-63473 GCF_042754445.1 Embleya sp. NPDC059213 | reverse complement strand
CGGGCTTGGGGCACCGGCCGTACGCGGGGCTTTTCGTGGGGTTGGGCGACCACCCCGGTTTGGGCCCCCCCCCGCCCGGGGCGGGGGCGCCGGGGCTCCGCCCCCCCGAGCGACCCGGCCGGGCCGAGGCACCCGCGGTCAGGCCGGCGGCGCTCCCGAGGGGTCGCGGGTGGCCACCCGCGCCTCGGGCGCGCCGTCCGCCGCCGCCCGGCGCCTGCGTCGCCAGATCACCAGCGGCACGGCCCCGATCAGCCCGGCCGCCATCGGCGTGCCGCCGATCACGTCGAGCCCCAGACCCGGCTGATCGAACGTGCCCGGCACCCCGAGCCCGTGGATCCGGTTCAGCGGCCACACCACGGTGAACGCGCGTCCGATCACCTGGTCCTTGTCGACGGTCCCGTTGAACGGCTGGTCCATGTGATAGCGCGAGTCGGACGAGTTGTCCCGGTTGTCGCCCATCAGCCAGATCCGGCCCTTGGGCACGGTCACGTCGAACACCTTCGTCGACGGGGCCACGCCCTTCTTGAGGTACGAACTCTCGTTCAACGGCTTCCCGTTGACCATCAGGCGACCCTGCGCGTCACAACACTGCACGCGGTCGCCACCGACTCCGATCACCCGCTTGATCAGGTCCTTCTCGTCCGCGGACGGCATCAGACCGACCCAGGACATGCCCTTCTGCAACCCGCGCACCACCGCGTTGTCGGACTGCTTCGGGGCCTCCTGAAGCCAGTTGCCCGGGTCGTGGAAGACCACGACCTGACCGCGCTCGGGCTCCGCGCCGAACCATGGCGAGAACTTGTTCACCAGCACCCGGTCGCCGACCTTGATGGTGTTCTCCATCGACTCCGACGGAATCGAGAACGCCTGGACCAGGAAGGTCTTGATGAGCAGTGCCAGCACGATGGCGATCAGCAGGAGCAGCGGCAGTTCCTTCCAGAACGACCCCTTCTTCTTGCGCCGTTCGCCCGAGTCGGAGGCGCCCTCGTCGTCCCCGGAGTCCTCCGGGCCGGGCGATCCGCCGGAGCCGCCCGGACCGCCGGGATCGTCCGCGTCGGGCGGCGAACCGCCGCCCGGGCCGCCGGGCGCGGGGGTCGGGCCCACCGCCGGGAAGATCGGCGCCGAGTTCGGGTCGACGCCCGGTCGGTTCCCGGGATCGGACGCCGGCCGTTTCACCAGATCGGGCGACTGCGCGGGCCCGTCCCCGTTCGTTGGTTGGGTCGGTGGCGCTCCGGGATCGTGCGGCGCGTCGGTCGGATGCCGCTCCTGCGGCTCCCGCCCACGATCGTCGTCTCCACCAGCGGATCGCGCTCCGATCACGACTTCCCCCACGGCGCCTCCTCGTACCCGTGCAGGCCGGACGGCATCCGGTCGGGGCTGTCCACCGGCCGCCCACAGCTCTGTCTTGATGATTTCCGACCCGTGCCGCGCACGTTGCCGGGTCGATGTCGGTCCCAAAGGTCCGGCATGCGCCGGCGCGAGCGTACACGTCGACGTAGCAGGACCAGCGGAACCGCACCCACCATTCCCATAACGACCGGGGTGGGCGGGGGAATCGCAACCGACAGGGCTTTGTTCCCGAACGTTTCCGGAACGGGCAATCGATGCACCCGGCCGAACGGCCAGGCCACCACGAAGGCCCGACCGACCACATCGCCCTCCGGGATGGTGCCCTGAAAGGGCCGATCCATATGTGCCCGCGAGTCGGCCGAGTCACCGCGATGGTCGCCCATCACCCACAATCGGCCCTTGGGCACGGTCACGCTGAATCTCTTCTCCGAGGGCGCGTTGCCCCGATACAGGTACGGCTCGTCCAGCGGGACACCGTTGACCGTGATCCGACCGGAGGGGTCGCAACAGGCCACCGTGTCGCCGCCGACCCCGATCACCCGCTTGATCAGGTCCTGTTCGTCGTCCGAGGGCAACATGCCGACGAACACCAGGCCCTGCTTGACCTGCTTGAGCCCGGGCGGCGGATCGTCCGACTGCTTCTTGCCCAACCAGCCGCCCGGGTCCCGGAAGACCACCACCTCGCCGCGTTCGGGAGTCCAGCCGAACCACGGCGAGAACTTGTCCACCAGCACCCGGTCGCCGACGTTGATGGTGTGCTCCATCGAACCGGACGGAATGTAGAACGCCTGCACGAGGAAGGTCTTGATCAGCAGCGCGAGCGCGAGCGCGATCACCGCCAACATCGGCAACTCGCGCCACAGCGGCACCACCTTGTCCTTGCGCCGCGAACGCCGGCCGCGCCGCCGTCGGGTCGGCGGGGCCGCCTGGACCGAGGGCGCCGAGGGCGGCGAGGGCGGCGAGGGCGGCGGTTCGGCCTCGCCGAGCACCACCGCGCCGGCCGACGCGGCGGGTGCGGCCCCCGTGTCCGGTGACCGCGGGCGCGTGGCCGGCCCCGACGTGCCGGCCTCGGCGGCGCGGGCACCCTTGGGCTTGCCCCGCTTACCCACGACGGTCGAAGTCCGGCCGCTCGAACGTCTTCGGCCGGTCCGCGCCCTGGATGCGACCGAACGGCCAGATGATCCACTGCGCCCGTCCGATCACCCGGCTCTCGGGCACCATGCCGCCGCCCGGGTCGCCGAGGTGGTCACGCGAGTCGGCCGAGTTGCTGCGGTGGTCGCCCATGACCCACAGCTTGCCCTTGGGCACCGCAGCTTCGAAGGGAAAGTCCGAGGGCTTGTCGCCCGGATGCAGGTAGTCGCCCTCGTCCAGCGGCACGCCGTTGACGGTGACCCGACCCTGCGCGTCGCAACACTTGACCACGTCGCCGCCGACCCCGATCACCCGCTTGACGAAGTCGCTGTCGTCCGGGTTCGTGAAGCCGAACACCCCGCCGAACTTGCGCAACGCGCCGGTCACCGGGTTCGCCTTGTCGGTGTCCTCGGGGGTGAACGAGCCGCGTCCGTCAAAGACGATCATGTCGCCGCGGTGGATGTCCCCGAATCGGTAGGCGAGTTTGTTGACCAGGACCCGGTCGCCGACCTGCAACGTGTTCTCCATCGAACCGCTCGGAATCACGAACGGCTGGGCCACCCACGAGTTCACCGCGAGCACCACCACCATCGCCACCGCGACCAGGAGCGGCAGTTCGACCCACGCGGGCATCCGCCGCCGGCGCGGCGCGGCAGGTGCGTCGTCGGCCTCGTCGTCGGTGTCGGCGGCGTCCGCCGGCTCGCCGGGCCCGTCCCCCTCCGTCGCCGGGTCGGGGTCGGCCGCAGGCGCCGCGACGACGTTCGCGTGCGCTTCGGCAGGGGGTTCGACGACGGCTTCGGCATCGGCGACGGGTACCGGATCCGCAGCCGGCTCCCGGGGCGGCTCCGCGGCCGAATCCTTTGCCAGGTTTGGAGACTTCGCCGGCTGCGCGACCGTCGCGACGGCCCCTTCGGAGCCGGTCTCGCCGCCGTCCGCGCTCCGCACCTGCCCCGAGACACGCGAAGGCCGCGCCTCCACGACCTCGGTGGACGAGGTACCGGCGGATTCCTCCGCCGTGGAGGCACGGCCTTTGCTCTGCTCTGCGTCGTCCATCACGAACGAGCCTAGCGTCCGGGTCGCCTCGACATGGTCCAGGCACCCCGGGTGGAACGCCCGGGTCAGCGGCTCGGACGGTCCGTACGCTTCTCCTTGATCTTCGCAGCCTTGCCGCGCAGGTCACGCATGTAGTACAGCTTCGCGCGACGGACCGCACCGCGGGAGACCAGCTCGATCTTCTCGATCACCGGGGTGTGCACCGGGAAGGTGCGCTCCACGCCGACGCCGTAGCTGACCTTGCGGACCGTGAAGGTCTCGCGCACGCCGTCACCCTGGCGACGCAGGACGAAGCCCTGGAAGACCTGGACGCGGGACTTGTTGCCTTCGATGACTCGCACGTGCACCTTGAGGGTGTCACCGGGACGGAAGTCCGGGACGTCGTCCCGCAGGGATGCGGCATCGATGTGGTCGAGCTTGTTCATCTCGCGTCGCTTTCTCGTGGGTGCCACAGGTCACCCACGGGTTTCGTGGTCACAAGTGTGGGGTCGCCGCTCCCGAGTGGCGCTCCCCCTGTGGCAGGGGTGCCGTCCGGCTCCCGGGGAACCCGGTCCGGATCGGGACATGGCAACAGCGTCTCAGTCTGCCACAGGTGTATCGGCCGGCCGAAACCGGCCGTCCCGCTCGACCCAGCCGAGCTCGGCGAGGGTGGCCCGGTCCTTCTTGTCCACGGCCGCCGGATCGATGCGCCCGATCAGATCGGGCCGGTGCGCGGCGGTCCGACGCAGCGCCTCGTCGCGCCGCCAGCGGGCGATCGCGCCGTGGTTCCCGGACACCGTGATCGGCGGCACCTCGCGCCCGCGCCACTCGGCGGGCTTGGTGTAGACCGGCCCCTCCAGCAGGTTGGCCATCGCACCGGGTGCGAACGAGTCGTCCCGGTGCGATTCGGCGTTGCCGAGCACACCGGGCAACAACCGGGCCACCGCCTCGACCATGACCAGCACGGCCACCTCGCCGCCGGCCAGCACGTAGTCGCCGATGGACACCTCGTCCACCCGCATCCGGGTCGCCGCCTCGTCGAGCACCCGCCGGTCGATGCCCTCGTACCGGGCCGGCGCGAACAACAACCACGGCTCGTCGGCCAGTTCGACCGCGAGG
The DNA here is from genome assembly GCF_042754445.1 of Embleya sp. NPDC059213. Lineage (NCBI taxonomy): Bacteria > Bacillati > Actinomycetota > Actinomycetes > Kitasatosporales > Streptomycetaceae > Embleya > Embleya sp. NPDC059213. The sequence continues at coordinate 58,841 of NZ_JBHZAV010000043.1, read as the reverse complement.
TCCTGGGTGAACGGGCGCCCGGACGGGGTCGGCACGATCATCCGCGGCACCGGCGCCGCCTCGCTCACGCCCTGTTCGAGCACCGCGTCCAGCGCGAGGCCCCACGGCTCGGGCTTCATCACCATGCCGGGGCCGCCGCCGTAGGGGGTGTCGTCGACGGTCTTGTGCACGTCGTACGTCCAGTCCCGCAACTGGTGCAGGTGCACGTCGATGAGCCCCTTGGCGCACGCCTTGCCGACCAGGGAGACGTCCAGCGGTGCGAGGTATTCGGGGAAGATCGTGACGACGTCGATCCTCACGAGGGGTCCTGCCCGGGTTCCGGCTTCGGCTCGGCCTGCGGCGTCGTGCCCGGCGCGGGCTTCGCGTCGGGCGCCGGCCCCGCCGCGGCTCGGGCGGCCTTCGCCGCGGCCCGCTCGGCGGCGGTGAGCTTCTTCGGCTTGGCCTTCTTCGGCTTGCGCTCGCGCGGACGGTCCTCGCCCGCCTCCGGGTCGGAGACCGCGAGCACCGCGTTCTCCGCGTCCAGCAGACCCGGCGGCGGGGTGATCACCGCGCGCTGGTTCTCCAGGTCGATCTCCGGGACGATCTGGTGCACGAACGGGATCATCACCTCGCGGCCGTCCGCCCGACGGACCAGGAGCAGGTCCTGCGAGGGCAGGTGCACCACCTCGGTCAGCTCACCGATCGCCTCGCCGTCCGCGGTGACCACGTCGAGCCCGATCAACTGGTGGTCGTAGTACTCCTCGGGGTCCTCGGGGAGTTCCTCGGGGTCCACCTCGGCGATCAGCAGCGTGTTGCGCAGCGCCTCGGCGCCGCTGCGGGTGCTCACACCCTCGATGGTGAGCAGCAGCCGGCCGCTGTGCACCCGGCCGTCGGCGATGGTCAGCGGACCGACCGACGGGGGATCCGTCATCAGCACCGCGCCGGGCGCGAGCCGCAGTTCGGGCTCGTCGGTACGGACCTCGACGGTCACCTGGCCCTTGATGCCGTGTGCCTTGCCGATACGGCCGACCACAAGCTGCACCTGCGACTCCTCGTTCTCTGCCCGATGAAACCTCGTGCCCGAGGCAGGAGGCGAAAATGCCAAGAAGCTGCCCGGCGGATGACTCCGCCGGGCAGCTCCCGGTTGGACGTGATGTCCGGGTACGTCAGCGAACCTGGTCGACGTCGACGAGGTCGACGCGGACTCCTCGGCCGCCGAGCGCGGTCACGACGGTGCGCAGCGCACGCGCGGTGCGCCCACCTCGACCGATGACCTTCCCGAGGTCTTCGGGATGGACCCGAACCTCGAGAATGCGGCCGCGGCGGAGATTACGCGCCCGTACCTTGACCTCGTCCGGATGCTCGACGATGCCCTTGACCAAATGTTCGAGGGCTTCCTCGAGCATGGTCAGCCCTCGTCAGCGGCGGTCTCGGCGGCGGCTTCGCCCTCGGCGGCCGGAGTCTCGGTCTCGGCGGCAGCCTCGACCTTCTTCTCCTTCTTGGCCTTCGGCGTGGTGGCGCCGTCCTTGGGCTCGTCCATCGCCTCACGGGCGGCGGCCTCGAAGAGCGACTTCTTGTCGGCCTTCTCCGCGGCGACGAGCAGCGGGGCCGGGGCCGGCAGACCCTTGTGCTTCTGCCAGTCGCCGGTGAGCTTGAGGATGTGCGCGACCGGCTCGGTCGGCTGCGCGCCGACACCCAGCCAGTAGAGCGCCCGCTCGGAGTCGACCTCGATGCGCGAGGGGTTCTCCATCGGGTGGTAGATACCGATCTCCTCGATCGCCCGACCGTCACGCTTGGTGCGGGCGTCGGCGACGACGATGCGGTAGTGGGGCGAACGGATCTTGCCCAGGCGCTTCAGCTTGATCTTGACTGCCACGAGAGTGGTGTCTCCTGCATCTTGACGTGGGTGAACAGCCGGCATTCACGTGGGGACATGAGGCTCGGCTGATCGTGGACACGGTAAGCATGCGGAGAGAGGGTCCGGCAATGCCCCGGGTACTCAGCTCGCCATTCTGCCAGACATCCCGGCCCCGACCAAAGCCGGGCGCAAACTCGGCCGACCGAGCCTCGCGCGGCTTTTAGAATGCAGGTCGCTCGCCCTTCCCCTCTAGCCGTCAGGACGCCACGGTCTCATGCGTTGGTCCGATCTGTACGTACCCACCCTCCGCCAGGACCCCGCCGACGCCGACGCGGTCAGCCACCGTCTGCTCGTGCGCGCGGGATACATCCGCCAGCTCATGGCCGGTCACTACTCGCTGCTGCCGCTCGCGGTGCGGGTGCGGGCCAAGGTGGTCGCCATCATCCGCGAGGAGATGAACCGGATCGGCTCTCAGGAGATGATCCTGCCGACCATGCACCCGGCCGAGATCTGGCAGAGGAGCGGTCGCTGGGAGGTCATGGGCGACGAGATGTTCCGGCTCAAGGACCGCAAGGGTTCGGACCTGGCGCTGGGCATGACGCACGAGGAGATCTTCACCACCCTCGCGCACGAACTCAGCTCCTACCGCGACCTGCCGCAGACCTGGTACCAGTTCCAGACCAAGTTCCGCGACGAGCCGCGGCCCAAGAGCGGTCTGATCCGGGTGCGCGAGTTCACCATGAAGGACTCGTACAGCTTCGACCTGGACGCCGAGGGGCTGGATCGTTCGTTCGAGGCGCACCGGCAGGCGTACGTGCGGATCTTCCAGCGGCTGGGCATCCCGGCGATCGCCGTGCAGGCGTCCAGCGGCACCATGGGCGGCAGCGGCTCGACCGAGTTCATGTGCCCCTCCGCGGCCGGCGAGGACCTCGTCGTGCACTGTCCGAACTGCGACTACGCGGCCAACGTCGAGAAGGCCGTCTCCCGGCTCGCGGAGATCGAGGACGGCGCCGGGCTCGACGCGCCGGAACGGTTCGACACCCCCGGCATCAAGACCATCGAGAACCTGACCAAGGCGCACGGCGTGCCGGCCGACCGGCAGATCAAGACGCTGGTCTACATGGTCGGCGGGCAGCTCACCCTGGCCCTGCTGCGCGGTGACCACGCGCTGGTCGAGCAGAAGCTGATCGACACCACCGGCTCCACCGACGTGCGCCCGGCCACCCCGGACGAGATCAAGGCCGCGCTCGGCGCCTACCCGGGCAGCCTGGGCGGGGTCGGCGTGAGCGACCTACCGATCCTGGCCGACCAGGCGCTGCGTGGTCGTCGGGACATGGTGACCGGCGCCAACATCGACAAGGTGCACGTGCGCGGCGTGGACATCGAGCGGGACATCGCCGTGGGCACCTGGGCCGACCTGCGCGAGGTGGTGGCCGGCGAGCCGTGCCCCGCCTGCGGGACCGGCCTGGAGGTCGAGCAGACGGTGGAGATCGGCCACATCTTCAAGCTCGGCTACAAGTACACCGAGGCCCTGGGCGTGAACGTGCTGGGCGCGGACGGCGAGCGGGTCACCCCGATCATGGGCAGCTACGGCATCGGCGTCGAGCGCGCGATGGCCGCGGTCGTGGAGACGCACCACGACAAGAACGGCATCGTCTGGCCGATCGCGGTCGCGCCGTTCGAGGTCGCGGTCGCGCTGTTGGACGTGGACGACGAGAAGTCGCGTGGCACGGCCGAGGAGATCTACACCGAACTGCTGCGGCAGCGGGTGGACACGATCCTGGACGACCGGGCCGAGCGTCCCGGTGTGAAGTTCAAGGACATCGAGCTGGTCGGCATCCCGTTCCGGGTCACCGTCGGCGCCCGCAGCCTGGCCGAGGGCAACGTGGAGATCGTCTCCCGGGCGAGCGGCGACAAGGCCCTGGTCCCGGTCGCCGAGGCGGTCGAGTACGTGCGCAAGCTGGTCCTCGACGCGAGCTGACCCCCGCTCCCGACGACCACTCCACGAGCGCCCCCGTCGCATCGATCGACGGGGGCGCTCGCGTGCCGGTCCGGGCCGGCCGACGATTCGCCGGGCATCGTGGGTGATGCCCCGATCGACCCTCGCCGCCGTTGTCGTCCCCGGGCCCACGCCCCACCGAAGGCGCGTTGGCGGCCGGTCAGCCGAGCCCGAGCCGGGCGCATTCGGAGGCGAGTTCGGCCGTGCACACCTCGCGCACGTCCAGGCCGGTGAGCGTGGGCAGCAGTTCCTTGACGTTGCCCCTGGTCAGCGCGACCGGTGCGAGCGCCACAGTCGGCACCTGGGTCGTGCCGTTGTCGCGGGTGACGTCGACCCGCGACAGCTCCTCGCCCCGGCCCAGCGTGATCGCCATCTCGGCGGCGGCCTCGGCCTCCGGCCCGCCGGGCTTGAGCACCGACACGGTCTGGGTGCCGGCGATGATTCGGCGCAGCGCGGCCGGGTCCGGATCCTGTCCGGTCAGCGGCACGGGTGGGCCGACCCCGGCGGCGGTCAGGCCGCGCAACGCGCCCGCGGCCAGGGTGTCGTCCGCCGCGTAGACCCCGATCAACTGCCGCGGCCCGCCGAGCGCGGTGAGCGCGTCCGCGATCACCTGCTGGGCCTTGGGTCCACCGGCGTCGTCGACGTCGTACTCGCGGGCGATCGTCACCTCGCCGTCGAGCACGCCGTGGGCGCCGCGCTTGATCTCGTTTCCGGCCCGGTCCCCCGCGCGGCCGTTGAGCATCACGATCGAGCCGCGCTGTGGTCCGCCCGCCGCGCGCACCGCGTCGAGCAGCGCCTGGGCCTGCAGCCGGCCCACCGCCCGGAAATCGAACGAGACGTGCCCGGCCACCGGACCGGCGGCCAGCTTGTCGAAGGACACCACCGGGATGTCGCGCTCCCGGGCCCTGGTCACGGCCGCCGCCGAGTCCCTGGGGTCCACCGGGCCCAGCACCAGCACCCGGACGCCGGCCGAGATCATCGTGTCGATCTGCCGGTGCTGTACGTCCGGCTGCCGGCCGGCCTGCGCGAAACGCACCGAGCAGCCGGGACACAGCCGGCGGATCCGGGCCTCGAACGCGGGTCGCACCGTGCGCTCGGCCCGATCGTCGGGCAGCAGCAGGCCGACCCGGAAGGCGCCGCGCGAGTGGGCGGTGTTCGACGCGCCGTCCCCGAACCCGCGCCACACCAGCAGGCCGGCCGTCAGCGCCGCCGCGACGGCCACCGTGATCACCACCGTGAAACGGGAGCGGGTCGACGGCAGCCGATGGCTCCCGCCGCGCCCCGGGGTCGGGCCACGCACGGCGGGGGCGGCGCGCGGCATCGGGCTCGACGCGCCGGCCGGGAGGTCGGCCGGCGGGTCGCCCGGCAGCGCGTCCCCGGCGGGCTCGGCGCCGACCCGGGTCGGCCCGAACCCGACCGAGTCGGCGGTGTCCTCGACCACCGCGCAGGCGATCGGCGGGCCGTCGCCGCCCTGGTCGGCCGGCCCCGCCTCGCCCGGCGGATCCGGCACGCCCTCGGCGTCCAGCGCACGCCCCGCGATCCGTAACAGCTCGTGCGCGAGCGGCGCCGGCAACCAGCCGCCCGGCAGGTCCTCGCCCGTTCCGCTCGGTACCAGCGCACGGGCCAGGGTCGGCGTCGGCCGGCGGTCCGGATCCTTGTCCAGGCATGCCCGCAACAACGGCAGGAAAGCCTCCGGGGCACCGGCCAGATCCGGATCGCGGCCGGTCAGGTTGGCCAACAGGACCGGCCAGGGCCCACTGCCGAACGGCAGTCGTCCCGTGGCCGCGTAGGCGAGCACCGCCCCGTAGGAGAACACGTCGCTGGCCGGCCCGACGTCGGCCCGCTCGAACTGCTCGGGCGACATGAACCCGAGCGTGCCCAGGGTGTGCCCGGGGCGGGTCAGTGCGGTCGCCCCGTCCAACAGCGCGATGCCGAAGTCGATCACGATCGGGCCGTCGACCGCGAGCAGCACGTTGGCCGGCTTCAGGTCCCGGTGCACCAGGCCCACCGCGTGCATGGCCACCAGCGCGTCGGCCAGGCCCGAGGCCACCGCGCCCAGCGTGTGCGGGGGCAGCGGACCGAACGCGCCGACCGCTTCGCCGAGCGCCATCCCGGGGATGTACGCGGTGGCCAGCCAGGGCACCTCGGCATACGCGTCGGCGGCCACGACCGGTGCGGTGAACGGGCCTCGCACCCGACGCGCGGCCTCCACCTCGCGGGCGAACCGCGGCCGGAACGTGTCCTCGTCGTCCAGGAGTTCGACCCGGACCCGCTTGACCGCCACGGTGCGCCCCTCGGGCCCGCGGCCGAGGTAGACCTGTCCCATGCCACCGGCACCGAGCCGGCCGAGCAATCGGAACGGCCCCACGCGACGCGGATCGTCGGCCCGCAATGCGTCCACTGGTTCCCCCGTCGTCGACTCCGGCCGCCGATCCCACCCGGGCGAGGGCCGGGTCGGGCCGCATGCCCGGACCGCGTGCACTGCCGGGCCCAATCGTCGCCGAATCCGACCCCGCGCCGCAGCCACACGGCGGCACCCGGAACCCGGGTGCCGCGTACCGGTGGTCGGAGATCTCAGCGCAGCGTGAGTTCGGTGGGCTTCTTCGGTTGGGCCGGGTCGAAGAGGTCCAGCAGGGTCACCGCCCGTTCGGCGGTGCCCCGAGAGGTCCGGGCGTCCTCGCCGGCCAGGGCGCCGCGCAGGTCGGTGCGGCCCAGGTGCAGCGATTCCACCGTTTCACGCGGGAGTTCGAGGATCACCTCGGCGTCCGAGGGGATCTCGCGCAGGAACCGGGCGACGCCGCGGTGGATGTGCAGCGCGACCTCCTCCTCGCCGTGCACACCCCCCGACACCCGCCAGCCCAGCACGGCGTCCACCTCCAGCGCCTCCTCGGCGCGCAGCCGGGTCGTGTACAGCTCGATCAGCCAGGCCGCCGGGATCCGGGCGACCAGGTCCGGCGGCGCGAAGATCGCGGCGAAGTTGATCAGCGGCAGGATCGGCTGTATCCGGTCCTCCAGCTCGTCCGCGCTGGTCAGGTACCAGTTCCGCCAGTTGATGTTGAGTTGGGCGTAGCCCAACCGGCGAAACGCGGCGGCCTTGAGCGAGCGCGCGTCCGCGTCCGCGCGGTCGATCCGGGTCAGGTGCGTGGCCAACTCGGCCGCCCATTGGTATTCGCCGCTCGCGTACGCCTGCCTCGCCGCGTCCAGCACCCGTTCCCGGCCACCCATCAACTCCACCGTCCGGCGCGCGTATTCGGCCCGGGGCAGCGGGTCCAGGTCGACCGGGTCGCCGCCGAACCAGCCCAGGTAGCCGAAGAAGATCTGCCGCACGGTGTGCTTGACCGTGCCGTAGTACTCCCGTGCGTACGGCGCGTACGAGGCCAGGTGTTCGGGCAGTTCGACGGTCTCGGCCAGTTCGTCCGGGGTCAGCCCCTCGTTCATCCGGCGCACCGTCTGGTCGTGGATGTACTGGATGCAGTCCCGCTCCACGGCCAGCACCTCGGCCACCTTGGCGGCGCCCGACACCGGCTGCCCGTGACTGGGGATCAGGTGCGCGGCCCGATGCGCGCGCAGCGCGTCGATGCTGCGCACCCACTGCATCGGGTCGCGGTAGCGACAACCGCGCAGGGTGTGGATGTTGGGCAGGGTCGGGCCCTGGATGGTGTCGCCGCACAGGAGCACGTCGCTGTCCGGGAGATACACGCTGATCGCGTCGTCGGTCTCGCCGGGGTTGTGGAACAGCCGCAGCCGCACCCCCGCGACCTCGGTCTCCAACTCGTCGCCCACCAGCACCGTGGGCATCACGAACGAGGGGGTGCCGACCCCGGCGTGCGGGCCGACCGCGTCGTTGACGCCCTCGGTGTCCGAGGGCCCGAGCAGGTTGCCCAGCGAGTACACCGAGCGCAGGCCCATGATGTGCAGCGCGGGACCGGACTGGTCGGTCAGGCTCGCCAGGAACGTGCGGTGCGCGTACACGTCCACATCCGGCGTCGCGGCCCAGTGGCTCAACCCGTTCACGTGGTCGGGGTGATGGTGGGTGACGACCACGGCCCGGACCGGCGCCCGCGGGTCGTCCAGGTGCGGGCGTACCTCCGCCTCGATCACCGCGGCCAGATCCGCGCCGCTGCCGGTGTCCACCACCACCAGACCACCGGGACCCTCGATCACCGTCGCGTTGGCCGAGGACCAGCCCACGGCGACGTGTACATGCTCGGCCACGGTGTACACGCGCTTGGTGAAGTGCGCGGTGTGGGCGGCGAGTTCGGGATGAACGGCAGGCTCGACCTCGTACGTCATGGCCGGGCAGCCTGCCACGTCCGGCCCTACGAGGGAAGAATGGTCTTCTCCGCCCCGGGCCATTCCTCCGCGGTCAGCGCGAAGCGCTCGTGGTCGCGCCAGTCGTCGTTGATGAACAACATCCGCGGTGTGAAGCCCTCGTGCCGAAAGCCCATCCGCCGCGCGAGCGCGATCGAACCCTCGTTCCCCGGCTGCACGTTGATCTCCAGCCGGTGCAGGCCGAGACCGTCCGCGGCGAACACCCGGTCGATCACCAGGGCGAGCGCCTCGGTCATCCGCCCGGTGCCCGCGTACGGCTTGTACGCGTCGTAGCCGAGCGAGGCGTTGCAGAACCGGGAGCGCACGATGTTCGAGACGTTGATCCGGCCGGCCAGGCCCGCGTCGGCGAGGTCCACCACCAGGAAGGTGCGGAAGGTGTCGCTTTGGCGGCGGATCAGGTCCGGCAGGTCGTCCGGGTCGGACGGGTTCCACCGCGCGATGTGGTCCGAGCGGCGGATCGCCGCGGCGGACGCCGCCGTGTCCGCCGGGCGCGGTGCGCGAATGCCCACCCGGGCACCGGCCACGGTGTAAAGGTCGACGGCCTTGGTCATCTGCCTGCGTCCCCTCGTCGTGTGCGCCGACCGCACCCGGGGGTTCGCCCGGGTGCGGTCGTCCCGCGTCGCGTCGAGCCTACTTCTGGCCCGGCGGCAGGAAGTTCTTGAACTCCTCGGGCAGTTCGAAGTCGGCCGCGCCGCCCGCACCGCCGCCGGCCGGCAGACCGAACGGGTTCGCCGCGCGCTCCTCGCGCCGCGCCGCCTCGGCCGCCGCCTCCTGCTTGCGCTTCATCGGGTTGCCCGACTGGCGCTTGCCCTTGGCCTGCTTGGGCGCCTTGCCCTTCTTCTTGCCGGCGCCGCCCATGCCCGGCATCCCCGGCATGCCCGGCATGCCACCGCCCTTGGCCATCTGGCCCATCATCTTGCGGGCCTCGACGAACCGCTCGATCAGGTTGTTGACCGCGCTGACCTCGGTGCCGGCGCCCTTGGCGATCCGGGCCCGGCGCGAGCCGTTGAGGATCTTCACGTCCGCGCGCTCGGCCGGCGTCATCGACTTGATGATCGCCGCGACCCGGTCCAGGTCGCGGTCGTCGATGTTGTCGATCTGCTCCTTCATCGCGCCCATGCCGGGCAACATGCCGAGCAGCTTCGAGATCGAGCCGAGCTTCTTGACCTGCTCCATCTGCTGGAGGAAGTCCTCCAGGGTGAAGTTGTTGCCGCCGCCGTGCAGCTTCTCGGCGGCCTTGAGCGCGAGGTCCTGGTCGTACTTGGCCTCGGCCATCTCGATCAGGCTGAGCATGTCGCCCATGCCCAGGATGCGCGAGGCCATCCGGTCCGGGTGGAAGGCGTCGAACTCGTCGAGCTTCTCGCCGCTGGAGGCGAACATGATCTGGCGGCCGGTCACCGACGCGACCGACAGGGCCGCGCCACCACGCGCGTCGCCGTCGAGCTTGGAGAGCACCACGCCGTCGAAGCCGACGCCGTCGAGGAACGCCTGCGCGGTGACCACCGCGTCCTGACCGATCATCGCGTCGACGACGAACAGGATCTCGTCCGGCTTGACCGCGTCCCGGATGTCCGCGGCCTGCTGCATCATCTCGGCGTCGATGCCCAGACGGCCGGCGGTGTCCACCACGACCACGTCGTACTGCTTGGTCTTGGCGAACTCGATCGAGTCGCGGGCGACCTTGACCGGGTCGCCGACGCCGTTGCCGGGCTCGGGGGCGTAGACCGCCACGCCGGCCCGCTGGGCGACCACGGAGAGCTGGTTGACCGCGTTCGGGCGCTGGAGGTCACAGGCCACCAGGAGCGGCTCGTGCTTCTGCTCCTTGAGCCACTTGCCCAGCTTGCCCGCCAGGGTGGTCTTGCCCGCGCCCTGGAGGCCGGCGAGCATGATCACGGTGGGGCCGGTCTTGGCGAAGCGCAGCCGGCGGGTCTCGCCGCCGAGGATCCCGACGAGCTCCTCGTTGACGATCTTGACGATCTGCTGGGCCGGGTTCAGCGCCCCCGACACCTCGGCGCTTCGGGCGCGCTCCTTGACCCGGGCGATGAACTCGCGGACCACCGGGAGGGCCACGTCGGCCTCCAGGAGGGCGACGCGGATCTCGCGTGCGGTGGCGTCGATGTCGGCTTCGGAGAGCCGCCCCTTGCCGCGAAGGTTCTTGAAGGTCGCTGCGAGGCGGTCGGAGAGAGTGTCGAACACGTCGGCAGAGGTCCTTCGTCAGATACGGGTGGTGTCGGGCCCAGCCTAACCGCCCGCCGAGCGGTCGTGGCGGGGGCACGTGTCCCGGATCCGCCTGCCAGGCACATGTGGGCGCTGCGGCAATGGTGACTCGTGCACCCCGGAAGGCGGCGTACGCCCGGGATCACGGCGCCAGCGCCCGCTCCAGGGTGCGGGCCAGGCCCCGGGCGTCGGCGGCGGTCAGCGGGTGTCCGTTCGGGGCGACCACGTAGAAGGCGTCCACCGCGTCCGCGCCGTGGGTGCCGACCCGGGCCTGACGCACGCTCACCCGGGCGTCGGCGAGCGCCTTGCCGATCCGGTGCAGCAGGCCGGGGCTGTCGTGCGCCCGCACCTCCAGCACGGTCGCGCTCCGCGACGCGTCCGCGATCACCTCCACCCGTGCGGGCGCCGGGGTGGTGCCGCGCCGGGGCGGGTAGGCCGCCTCGCGCTTGGCCAGCCGGGCGGCCACGTCCAGGCCGCCGGCCAGGGCCTTGCGCACGTCCTCGCGCAGCGCGGCCGGGTCGGGCAGTCGGCCGAACTCGGTCTCCACCGTCCACACCGTGACACCCAGGTCCTCGACCACGTCGATCGCGGCCGAGCGCACGGTGAGGCGATGCAGCGCCAGGACGCCCGCGGAGAGCGCCATCAGGCCGACCCGGTCCGGCGCCGCGATGGTCACCTCGGCGCCGAAGGGCAGCGGTTCCAGCCGGACCACCGGGAGTTCCCCCGACACGTCGGCGGTGACGATGCGCTCGGACACCGCCGGGGTGGGCCGGCCGGCGAACACCGCCCTGGTCCGGGCCACGAGGTCCCGGACCAGGGCGTCCCGCCACTCGCTCCACGCCGCGGGTCCGGTGGCGGCGGCGTCGGCCTCGGTGAGTGCGTGGAGCAGTTCGAGGGTTTCCACGCTGCCCACCGCCTCTGCGAACGCCGCCACGGTGGTCGGATCGTCCAGGTCCCGCCGGGTCGCGGTGTCCACCAGCAGCAGGTGCCACCGCACCAGCGTGCCGAGCACGTCCACGTCGTCCTTGGCGAAGCCCATCCGCACGGCGGCCTCGCGCGCGATCACCTCGCCGCTGACGCTGTGATCGCCCGGCCAGCCCTTGCCGATGTCGTGCAGCAGCGCGGCCACCAGGAGCAGGTCCGGCCGGGCCACCCGGCGGGTGTGCGCGGCGGCCTCGATCGCGGTCTCGATCAGGTGCCGGTCGACGGTGAAGCGATGTACCGCGTTGCGCTGCGGCCGACAGTGCACCCGCTCCCAGTCCGGCAACAGCTTGGTGATCAGCCGCTTGGACTCCAACGCCTCCCACACCGGCAACACGTCCCGCCCGGCGCCCAGCAGCGACACGAACGCCTCGCGGGCGGCCGACGGCCACGGATCGGCCAGGGGCGGGCACTCGATCGCCAGGCGGTCCACGGTGTGACGGGACAGCGGCAGGCCGGCCTGTGCGGCGGCCGCGGCGGCGCGCAGCAACAACACCGGGTCCCGGGCCGGCTGCGCGGCCTGGGCGAGTACCGCCTCGCCGGCGTACTCGACCACGCCCTCGGCCAGCGGCGTGCGGGCGGGCACGGCATGCCGGCCCCGGCGCAGCCGGCGCACCCCCGCGCCCGCGTCGCGCGCCGCGAGCACCCGGGAGACCTCGCGCCAGGTCACGTCGCAGGCGTAGGCCAGCGCCCGGGCCGCCTCGGAGACCCGGCGCAGCAACGTGTCCGCGTCCAGCAGGCCCAGCCGCCGGGCGACCGCGTCCTGTTCCTGGAGCAGCAGTCGGTCCGAGCCGCGCCCGGTGACCAAGTGCAGCGCGTCGCGCACGTCGAGCAGGGTGGCCCGGGCGGTGTTCACCTCCTCGTGCGGCGCGTCCGCGATCCACGAGGCCGAGATCGCCCGCAGCGCGGTCGCGTCGCGCAGGCCGCCGCGGGCCTCCTTGAGGTCGGGTTCGAGCAGGAAGGCGACCTCGCCGTGCCGCTGCGCGCGCTCGCGGCAGGACTCGTGCAGTTCGGGCAGCCGCTTGACGGCGGCGGCTCGCCACGCGCCGAACATCGAGGTGCGCAGCGCGGCGGTCAACTCGGGGTCGCCGGCGATGTGTCGGATGTCGAGCAGGCCGGTCTGCACCCGCAGGTCCTCGGCGGCGGCCCGGCGGGCCTCGTCGGGGGTGCGCACCGAGTGGTCCAGGGCGATGCCCGCGTCCCACACCGGGTACCAGATCGCGTCGGCGAGTTCGGTGATCCCGTCGTGGTCTTGATGCAGCAGCACCAGGTCCAGGTCGCTGCCGGGGGACAGTTCGCGTCGGCCGTAGCCGCCGACCGCGACCAGACACACGCCCTCGGTCGGCGCGCCCGCGCCGACGAACAACTCGGTCAGCCAGCGGTCCGACAGGGTGCCGAGGGCCTGTCGACGGGTCGCACCGGTGGGTCCGGCGGGGTCGGCCAGGAGGTCGTCCCTGGCTCGGGTGTACCGCGAGGTGGCGGTCGGTTCCATGGGGCCTGCTCCCTCGTTCACACGCGCCGGCGGCGCCGGCCGCCGAGCACCGCGAGCGGTCGACACAAAGGCCGATGGCCGGACCCGTCCCCGAAGAGCGTCTTCGGAGCGGGACCGGCCATCGGAGGTGTTACAGGGCTTCCGGGCCGCGCTCGCCGGTGCGCACCCGCACCACGCTGTCCACCGGAACGATCCACGCCTTGCCGTCGCCGATCTTGCCGGTACGCGCGGCCTTGACCAGGACGTCGAGCAGTTCCTCCGCGTCCTCGTCGTCCGCGACGACCTCGATGCGGACCTTGGGCACCAGGTCGACCTGGTACTCGGCGCCCCGGTAGACCTCGGTGTGGCCGCGCTGCCGGCCGTAGCCGCTCGCCTCGGTCACGGTGAGGCCGTGGACGCCGAACGCCTGGAGGGCGTTCTTCACGTCGTCGAGCCGGTGCGGCTTGATCACCGCCGTGATGAGCTTCACGCATCCACCTTCGTGTCGGCGGGCGCCGCGGCGCCCGCGCCCGTAGAGGTGCCGATGCCCGCCGACGGTCGGGTGGAACCGCCGAGTGTGGCGAAGTCGTACCCGGTCTCGGCGTGCTCGACCTGGTCGATGCCGGCCACCTCGTCGTCCTCGGTCACCCGGAAGCCGATGGTCTTGTGAATGACCGTGCCCAGGATGAAGGTGACGACGAAGGAGTAGGCCAGGACGGCACCGACTCCGATCAACTGCTTGCCGAGCTGATCGAAGCCCCCACCGTAGAACAAGCCCTTGGCGTCGCTCTGGACGTGACCGGTGGCCAGGAACCCGGGGGCGAGCGATCCGATGATGCCGCCGACCAGGTGCACCCCGACCACGTCGAGCGAGTCGTCGTAGCCGAGCTTGTATTTCAGGCCCACCGCCCAGGCGCACACCGCGCCGGCGACCAGGCCCAGGGCGATCGAGCCGAGCGGGCTGAGCGCACCGCACGCCGGGGTGATCGCGACCAGGCCGGCCACCGCGCCGGACGCGGCGCCCAGGGTGGTCAGGTGTCCGTCGCGGATCTTCTCCAGGAACAGCCAGCCGAGCATGGCCGCGGCGGTGGCGATCTGGGTGTTGATCAGGGCTCGGCCGGTGACGCCGTCCGCGGCGAGCCAGGAACCGGCGTTGAAGCCGAACCAGCCGAACCACAGCAGACCGGCGCCGATCATCACCAGCGGCAGGTTGTGCGGGCGCATCGGGTCACGCTTGAAGCCGACCCGCTTGCCGATCACCAGGACCAGGGCCAGCGCCGCGATACCGGCGTTGATGTGCACCGCCGTACCGCCGGCGAAGTCGATCACGCCCTTCTCGAACAACCAGCCGTCCGCGGCCCAGACCCAGTGCGCGACGGGGAAGTAGACCAGGGTGACCCAGAACGCCACGAACACGGCCCAGGCGGTGAACTTGGTGCGATCCGCGACGGCGCCGCTGATCAGCGCCGGGGTGATGATGGCGAACATCAACTGGAAGGCCGCGAACACCGTCACCGGGATCGTGTAGCCGTCCCACAACTCCGCGACCCCGATGTCGCGCATGCCGTACCAGTCGAAGTTGCCCACCAGGCCGCCGAACGCGTCCGTGCTGAACGTCATCGAAAACCCGTAGAGCACCCACAGCACCGTCACGACAGCCAGGCAGATGAAGCTCATCATCAGCATGTTGAGGACGCTCTTCACGCGGACCATGCCGCCGTAGAAGAACGCCAGCCCGGGCGTCATGAGCATGACCAGTGCGGCGCTCAGGAGTACGAATGCGGTGTTACCCGTGTCCATACTCTGCCTCTCTTCTCCGTGGCCCCGGCCGACCTCCGGGAGCTCATGGAAAGGAGCTTCGAGGCGTGAGGTTTCGCGCCGTGGCGCGACGTGTTTCGCCGACGTGACGCTTGCCGCACATGTGTTTCCGGCGGATGAACGTCCGCTCACGCACGTGGCCGGCCGGATCGCGCCGGTCCCCGCAACCGCGGCGAAGCCACCGAGGGCTCGCGCGCGAGGCGCGATCGGGCGTCCCGCAGGTGAGCGGCAGGCAACGCACACACAGCCCGTCGACCACATCTGACGCACCGTCAGTTAGTTGCCGTCCGCACCTTATTCCCGCAGGTCGACACGTGCCGCCGGGGGCCGGCGCTCCGCTTCGGGCCGGACGTTTTCGACCCGCTAACGGTTGCGATGAATCCATTGACATTGATCGCGCCCACTGCCGTAATTAATCACCGCGCTTAACTGACGACCCGTCAAGGCACGTGTCACCACAGGTGATCGGCCCTGTCCGGGATTCGGCGGTTTCGCGCGAGCGCACCACCGCAAGACCGCACGGAACGTCAACAGACCTCGTCAACCGACCAGACCAGCGAGAGGGGGTGACACCGTCGTGTTGCGCCTGCTCGGTCGCAAGTTGCTGGCCCTGATTCCGGTGCTGTTCCTGGTCACGTTCGCGACCACGGCCCTGCCCGACCTGGTGGACGGCTCACCGGTCGCCCAGATGCTCGGCCCCGGCTCCACGCCTCAGGATCTCAAGGACCTGGAGCACGAGTTCGGGTACGACAAGTCGCTGCCCGTCCGATACGTGACCTGGGTGGGCCATGCGCTCACCGGCGACCTCGGGGAGTCGCTGAAGACTCGAACCCCCGTCATGGACGGGATCACCGAGCGATTCCCGGTGACCTTGGAACTCGCCGTCTTCGCCCTCCTCATGGCCCTGATCGTGGCCGTGCCGCTGGGCGTGTGGACGGCAGCGAAGGCGGGCGGACGCGTCGACCGCGTCGTGGGCGGCGTGTCCTCGGCACTGCTGTCGATCCCCACCTTCGTCAGCGTGTTCCTGCTCGTCTACTTCTTCGCGAACCGGGAGATGATCGCGGCGTTCAAGCCGACGGGATGGGAGTACATCTCGATCGACTTCGCCAAGAACATCGAGTTCGCGTTCCTGCCCGCGCTCGCGCTCGCGCTGGCGGAGATCCCCCAGTTCCAACGCCTCCTGCGCAGCGACATGCTCGCCACGCTCCAGGAGGACTTCATCCTGACCGCGCGGTCCAAGGGCCTGTCGACGTCGTACGTGCTGTTCCGACACGCGCTGCGGCCCTCGTCGTTCTCGCTGCTGACCGTCTCCGGGCTGACCCTGGGCCGGCTGATCGGCGGCACCGTCATCGTCGAGTCGTACTTCTCCATCCCGGGTCTGGGACAGGGCATGTACCAGGCGATCAACGGCAAGGACATCCCGGTCGTCCAGGGCACGGTCGTGGTGATCGCGATCGTCTACGTGCTGCTCAACACGCTCGTGGACATCGGCTACTCACTCATCGACCCGAGAGTGAGGGCCCGATGAGCACACTCGAAACCGCCCCGGAGCCGGCTCTCGGCGCGGCCGAACCGACGGGCCTGCGACCCTCGCAGGTCAAGCGGGCCAAGAGCGGCAAGGCCCGCAAGCGGCCCAGCGTGCTGCTGTGGTTCGCGATCGCCTGGATGAGCATCGTGCTGCTCGGCGCGGTGCTGAGCCTGATCGCACCGGGCGTCTTCCCGCACGAGTACGGGCAGGCGTTCGGCGAGGCGAAGCAGAAGCCGTTCGCCGCCTGGCCCGAGTTCCTGGGCACCGACGGCCTCGGTCGCAGCCACCTGACCCGGCTCGCCTTCGGCGCGCGCGTGTCGATGATCGTCGCGTTGGTGTCGGTCGTGGTCGGCGTCCTCATCGGTGGTCTGCTCGGCCTGGTCGCGGCCTATTTCCGCGGCGTCACCGAGATGATCATCGACCTGTTCTCCGACGCGCTGCTGGCCTTCCCGCCGCTGATCCTGCTGCTCGCGCTGTCCTCGGTGTACGAGCCCTCGCAGACCAGCATCACCGCGGGTCTGGCCGTGCTCACCATCCCCGGCTTCACCCGGCTGACCAAGGCGAGCGCGATCGCCCAGTCCAACCGCGAATACGTCACGGTGGCCAAGGCGATGGGCGCGGGTCCGGGCCGGATCATCTTCAAGGAACTGTTGCCCAACACGTTCCCCGCGGTGATGTCGTACTCGGTGATCGTGATGGCCGTGCTGATCGTCGCGGAGGGCTCGTTGTCCTTCCTCGGCCTGAGCATCCCGCCGCCGATGCCCAGTTGGGGCGGCATGATCAACGCCGCCCGGGACGATCTGTCGCTGTATCCGGCCCAGGTGTTCGTACCCTGCGGGGTGCTGTTCCTGACGGTCTTCTCGCTCAACGTCATCGGCGACCGGCTGCGTGCCAGGTTCGACGTCCGCGACACCAAGCTGTAGCCGAGGGCTCGACGGCGGTCCTGCCTCCCACAGGACCGCCGTCGGCCCCGTTCTTCGACCCCCTCACACAGACGGGACCGCTCACATGGACGGGATCCAACAGCCGCGCGGCGCGAAGGTGGCGTGGTGACCATGGCGGAGCCGAAGACGACCGGCTCGCCCACGCCGGACGAACCACTGCTGCGGGCCACCGACCTGCGGGTGCACCTGGACACCCCGCGCGGGGTGCTCAAGGCGGTGGACGGGGTCTCCTTCAGCATCGAACGCGGCGAGACGCTCGGCCTGGTCGGCGAGTCCGGCTCGGGCAAGTCGATGCTGGTGCGCTCGCTGATGGGCATCTGCCCCTCGATCGCCGACATCCACGGCAGCGTGCGCCTGGACGGCCGCGAACTGGTCGGCGTACCACGCAAGGAGGCCCGCAAGATCTGGGGCAACCGGATCGCGATGGTCTTCCAGGACCCGATGACCTCGCTCAACCCGGTACTGCGGATCGACCGACAACTCACCGAGTCGATGCGCCTGCATCTGGGCCTGGGCAAGAAGGAGGCCGGCGAGCGCGCGATCGAACTGCTCACGCTGGTCGGCATCCCCGAACCGGCCAAGCGCGCCCGGCAGTACCCGCACCAGCTCTCCGGCGGCATGCGCCAGCGGGTGACCATCGCGATGGCACTCGCCTGCGACCCCGACGTACTGATCGCGGACGAGGCGACCACCGCGCTGGACGTGACCGTGCAGCGGCAGATCCTCGACCTGCTCCAGGAGATCCAGGCCGAACGCGGCATGGGCATGATCCTGGTCAGCCACGACCTGGGCGTGGTGGCCGGGCGGACCGATCAGATCGCCGTGATGTACGCCGGTCGCATGGTCGAACACTCCCCCACCACGGACCTGTTCGCCCACCGTCGGCATCGCTACACCGAGGCCCTGCTGGGCGCCGTACCCCGCCTGGACGTGCCACGCGACCAGCGCCCGCGGGCGATCCCGGGCACGCCGCCGGACCTGATCACGCTCAAGTCCGGCTGCGCGTTCGCGGCCCGCTGCACGGCGGCGGACGACCTGTGCCGCGAGGAGCGGCCCGAGCTGGGCGACGAGCTCGGCGCACACCGGTTCGCCTGCCACCACCCCGTCGGCGAGGACGTCGCCGCCGTCGCGGGTGCCGACAGCGGGCAGCCGTCCCTGATGAAGGAGGCCTCCGCATGACTGCCGACGGCACCACGCCGGGCGCGCTCGCCCTGGACGACAAGCCCGCCGCCGAGACCTCGACCGGCACCGACCCGCTGCTCACGGTCACCGACCTGGTCCAGCGTTTCCGGGTGCCCGGCGGGATGATGAACGCGGTCGCGGGGGTGAGCTTCGAGCTCGGGCGCGGGCGCACGCTGGGCCTGGTCGGCGAATCCGGCTGCGGCAAGTCCACGCTGGCCCGGGCCATCCTGCAGTTGACCAAGCCGTCCGAGGGCTCGGTCCGGTTCGACGGTCAGGAACTGACCACGCTGCCCAAGGCCGGTCTGCGCACGATGCGTCGGCGGATCCAGATGGTGTTCCAGGACCCCATCTCGGCGCTGAACCCGCGCCGGAAGATCTTCGACATCGTCGCCGAGGGTCTGGTCATCTCCGGCATGTCCGCCGAGGAGATCCGCCCGCGGGTGGAGGCGGTGCTGCGTCAGGTGGGCCTGGACCCGGAGTTGGTCTCCGACCGGCGTCCGCACCAGTTCTCCGGCGGCCAATGCCAGCGGATCGCGATCGCCCGGGCCATGGTGGTCGATCCCGACCTGCTGATCTGCGACGAGCCGGTGGCGTCCCTGGACGTGTCGGTGCAGGCGCAGGTGCTCGACCTGCTCGACGAGATGAAGAACCGCACCGGCGTGTCGATGATCTTCGTCGCGCACGACCTCGCGGTGGTGCGCAACATCAGCGACGACGTCGCGGTGATGTACCTGGGCACCATCGCCGAAACCGGCGACACCGCGGCCATCTACGACACGCCCGCGCACCCCTATACCCGGGCCCTGCTCGACGCGGTGCCCGCGCCCGACCCCGAGGCGGCGCCGGCCGGGCCCTCGCTCAAGGGCGAGATCCCCTCGCCGATGAACCCGCCCAGCGGTTGCCGGTTCCGCACCCGCTGCCCGATCGCGCGCGAGGAGTGCGCGGCCCACGTGCCGACGTTGCGCGAGATCGCGCCGGGGCATCGGGTCGCGTGCCACTTCCCGTTGGTGGGCGAGGCAGCGGTGTTCGCGTCGAGCACCGCTGCGGTCGAGGCGGAAGCCGCGCCGGAGCCGGCGGCCGAGGTCGAGGTCGTGCCCGAGGCGGCGGCCGAGGCCACGCCCGAAGCCGAGGCCGCGGTCGAGCCCGAGTCCAAAGCCACGCCCGAAGCCGCGGTCGAGCCCGAGCCCAAGGCCGCGCCCGAGGTCGAGATCGACGCCGATTCCGACGCCGAGCCGAAGGCCGAAGCCGAGCCCGAGCCCGACCCGAAGTCCGCCCCCGAAGCCGCACCCAAGGCGGCCGAGCGGGACTGACCGCCGAACACCCGACGCGGTACGGCCGAGCCCGGCCGTACCGCGTCGCTGTGCGTACACGCACGTGTCCCGGTCGGCCGCCCGGGGGTCGAATCGGGCATCCCGTCGACGATGCGACACGTGTCGAGTTGTAGCCTCACGGCGCTGACCGCGCTCATCGCGCGGCATCCGGCCACCGGCCGACCTGCTCCATGCTTGAGGACGTTTTCTGTGGCACACGCACGACCTTTCGCCCTTCGGGCACGCCGTCGCACCGCCGCCGTCATCGCGGCAATCGGCCTGCTGGCCGCAGCCGGCTGCGGTTCCGAGTCCGGTGAGGCCCCCAGCGCGGTGGGCACCCCCCGCGCCGGCGGCTCGCTGGACATCCTGGCCACCTCCGACGCCCGCAGCCTCGACCCCTTCCTGCCTTCCTACGCCGCCCAGGCGGATGGAAACCGGATGGCGGCCCTGTACGACAGCCTGCTCTGGACGAACCCCGTCACCGGCTCCGTACAGCCGCAGTTGGCCGAGAGCCTGGCGCCGGTGGAGGGCAGTGGCAACAAGATCTGGAGCCTGCGGCTTCGACCCAACCTCAGGTTCACCGACGGCACGGTCTTCGACGCCGCGGCGGTCAAGATCAACTGGGACACGCACGCGGTGCCCACCACCAAGTCGCGCCAGCGCGACGCGACGGTCGGCATGAAGAGCCAGATCGGCGCCGACGCGCTGGAGTTGCGGATCATCCTGGACAAGCCGAACGGCAACTTCGACCGCCTGGTCGCGCGCAGCCTGTCCTTCATCGCCTCTCCCAAGGCGATCGCCGAGGGCGTCGACAAGCTGGCCGAACACCCGGTGGGCGCGGGTCCGTTCATGCTGCGCGAGGGCGGCTGGGTCAAGGGTGACCACCTGACCCTGGTGAAGAACCCGACCTACTGGCAGGGCCCGGACAAGCCGTACCTGGACAGCCTCACCTTCCGCTACGAGTCCAGCGGCAGTGCGGCGGTCGACCGGGTCAAGAAGGGCAAGGCCGACGTCGCCAACGTCAGCGACGCGTTCACCCTCAAGGCCGCCCGCGACGCGGGCATCGGCATCGAGTCGCTCGCGCTCTCCGGCGGCCAGTTGCTCAGCTTCGACACCTCCGGCGGTCCCACCGCCAATCCCGAGGTGCGTCGCGCGATCGTGCTGGCGCTGAGCAGCGAGGAGATCAACCGGCGCGTCTTCGGCGGTGCGGGCACCCCGGCGCGCGGCATCTTCAACCAGGCCACCGCGCTGGCCAACCCGCAGTTGTCCGCACCGGAGAACAAGCCGAAGCAGGCCGCGGAACTGTTCGCCAAGGTGACCGACAACGGCGCCAAGTCGATGCGGATCAAGTTCATCGCGCCCAAGAGCAACGCGATCGACGAACTCGGCCGGTACATGAAGGAAACGCTGGAGAAGTACCCCGGAGTCGGGGTCGACGTGGAGACCGCCGACCTGTCCGAGTTCGTCAAGCGCTCCAACCTGGCCGAGGCGTTCGACGTCAAGGTCAGCCAGTTGCTCGCCGACGACCCCGAGCCGGCGGTCTACCAGTACCTGCACAAGGGCAGCCCGAGCAACTGCTGCTTCTACGGCGACGACGTGGTGGACAAGGCGCTCGACGACGCCCGCAACACCACCGACCCGGCCCGGCGCCGGGCCGCCTACACGCAGCTCCAGCTCCAGTTGGACCGGGACATGCCGCTGTGGGTCTATCAGGAGGCGGTCGTGGCGGGCGTGTTCCACTCCGGGGTGACCGGTGTGCAGTTGTCCAACGACGGCATCTTCCTCTTCGATCGCATCGGCAAAAAGGGCTGACTGGTCATCAGAAGTACAACAGTGACCCGATCTTGATGGACCAGATCGCCGGAAGGCAGTAGAAAGGGACGGCACCCTTACCAGTCGGTTCGTGGAGGCCGGGAATCACCTTGGTGATTCCCGGCCTTCACGTGTCTCGCCCGAGGGTTGCAGACAGTCGAGCAGCACGCACCACCGCACGACAGCACAGCCGCACGGACGCACCACCATGCTCCACCCGGGGCGCCGTCGCCCTCTCCCCCCGAGTCGGCCGACGTACCCGGCACCAAGCACGTCCGCCGCCCGGCCACAGCAGCCCGGACGGTCCGTCAGGTGAAGGTTGGCCCTGCAGTGACTCGTACTTCCCTGTTGTCCCTTCGATCCACGCGCCATCCCCGTCCCCGGCGCCGAATAGCCGTACTGGTCGTCGCGACCGCGTTGGCGGCCACCGCCCTCGCCGGTTGCGGGGACGACGACAAGAGCAAACCGTCGGCCGCGGGCACGCCCAAGCAGGGCGGCTCGCTCACGATGAGCCTCCCGGGCGACTCCACCAGCCTGGACCCCTTCTCCACGTCGTATGTCAACGTCGCCGACGGCAGTCGCATGTCGGCGCTCTACGACTCGCTGGTGTGGGCGGACCCCAGCACCGGCAGCATTCGCCCGCAGATCGCCGAGTCGCTGGCGATCAACGGCCCCAAAGCCGACACGTGGCGACTCAAGATCCGTCCGAACGTGAAGTTCAGCGACGGCACGGTCTTCGACGCCGAGGCCGTCCGGTTCAACTGGGACCGACACAAGGACCCCAAGGTCGGTTCCTTCCAGCGGGGTGCGGCGAGCGTCATCCTCTCGCTCACCGTCAGCGACCCGCTCACCCTGGACATCAAGCTGGTCAGCGAGAACGCGAACTTCGACCACCTGGTGACCCGCAACCTCGCCTACATCGCCTCACCCACCGCGCTGCGGGCCAGTCCCACCGGGATCGGCGACAAGCCGGTCGGCGCCGGCCCGTACAAGCTGGTGAAGTGGGAGCGCGGGGTCAAGCAGAGCTTCACCCGCAATCCCGACTACTGGCAGTTGGAAAAGGGTCTGCCGCACCTGGACAACCTGACCATCACGGTGGACACCGACGTCAACCACTCGGTATCCGCGGTCGACGAGGGCAAGACCGACCTCACCGTCGCGGTGGACCCGCTCGCCACGGCGCAGGCCGAGGAGAAGAAGCTGGGCGTGACGCGGATCGGCCTCAACGGCGGCCAGATGGTCGTGTTCAACCTGAACGTCGCGCCGTTCAAGGACCTGCGGGCACGCCGGGCGTTCGTCTACGCCTTCAACGGCATCGACATCAACCAGAAGTTCTTCGGCGGCAAGGGCACCCCCGCCAAGGGCATCTTCGCCGCCTCGTCCCCGGTGGCCAACATCCAGCTCGCGGCGTCGGAGAACGACCCCAAGCGAGCCAAGGAGTTGTTCGAGGACGTGACGGCGGGCGGCACCAAGCCGCTCAAGTTCACCTACTGGGTTCCCCAGGCCCCCGCCTCGATCCGGGTCGCGGAGTACATGAAGCAGGTACTCAACACCTACCCCGGGGTCCAGATGGAGGTCAAGGTCGTCGACATCGCGACCTATGTCCGCACCGTCCGAGGCGGCACCACCGAATGGGCGGCGGCTCTGGGCCAGCAATGGATCGACGACCCGGAGCCGGGCATCTACGATCTGCTGCACAGCAAGAGCATGCCGAACAACAGCAGTTACGAGAACGCGGCGGTCGACGCCGCGTTGGAGGACGCCCGCAGGACGACCGACCCTGCGCAGCGACGTGACGCGTACACGCGTGTACAGCTCCAGGTGAACAAGGACATGCCGTTCTGGGTCTACCAGGAAGCGGTCACCGCCGCGGTCTACAACCCCAGGATCACCGGCATCCAACTGGCCAACGACGGTGTCGTCCTGTGGGATCGGATCGGCACCACCGGCTAGTCGAGCGACTCGTCCCGCCCGGGCTCCGTGTTCCCGGGCGGGACACCCCGCCGTACCCGGGGCCGGCGCACCAACGCATTCGGCTCCCGCCGCACTCCGCGCGCGAGCCATCGCACCACAGCTCTACCGCACTTCCGGAACGACTGCACGAATGCACCGAAGCACGAGGCACGTTCGAACCCCACAGTGATAGGTAGGTAGGCCGGCAGTGGTACCCCACCCGAAGAAACCCCCGAGACGACCACCGTGTCGCGGCCTGCGCCGCCGACTCTCCCTCGCCCTCGCGCTCGCCGCGGCCACGGTGTTGGCCACGGCCGGCTGCGGCCTGGACTCGTCCGACTCCGGCGGTGCGAGCGGCGAGCCCGAGCACGGCGGTTCGGTGACCATCCTGATGCCCGGCGAGGAGCGCGGGCTCGATCCGTTCACCGCCTCGTACTCCAGCGTGGCCGACTCGAACCGGTTGTCCGCCCTGTACGACGTCCTGGTCTGGACCGATCCGACCACCGGTGGGGTGCGCCCCAAACTGGCCGAGTCGTTGGTCTCCGACCAGAGCGCGCGGATCTGGACCCTGACCCTGCGTCCCGACGTGCACTTCAGCGACGGCAGCCTGCTCGACGCGGGCACCGTCCGGGCCAACTGGGACGCGCATCGCGACCCCACGGTGCGATCGCTGGTCGGCGGTCCGCTGCGCGGGGTGACCCTGACCGAGCAGGGCCCGCTCCAGCTCCGCATCGAACTGCCCTCCTCCAACGCCAACTTCGACCACACCATCGCGCGCAACCTCTCCTTCGTCGCACCCCGACGACTGGTCTCCACGCCCGAGGGTCGCTTCGAGCTCAAGCACGCGCCGGTGGGCGCGGGCCCGTTCAAGGTGAAGAGCTGGGAACCGGGCAAGGAAGTTCGGCTGGAGCGCAACCCGCAGTACTGGCAACGGAATCGGCCCTACCTCGACGAGGTGGTCTTCCGAGTGGACAAGGACGTCGAGGGCGGCAACAAGGCGATCCAGGCCAAGCGGGCCGACCTCACCCTGACCACGGACCCGCAGAGCATCGCGCAGGCCCGCGCGGACGGGCTGGTCGCCGAGGACGCCCGGCTCAACGGCGGGTTGATGGTCGCCTTCAACGTGCGCAAGGGACCGTTCCAGGACCCGAACGCCCGCCGGGCGACCGCACTGGCGCTGAGCAGCACCGAGATCAGCCGGCGGTTCTACGGCGGGCGGGGCGAATCGGCGCGCGGCATCTTCGACAGCACCTCCCCGCTCGCCAACGTCAACCTGGCCGCGCCGGAGAACCGGCCCGACGAGGCTCGTGCACTGTTCGCGCAGGTCACCAACAACGGGAAGAAACCGTTCGTCTTCCGCTACCTGGTGCCCGACAGCGCCAAGATGCGCGCCACCGCCGACTACATCCGGCAGACCCTGGAGGGTTATCCGGGCGTGACCGTGATCGTCGAGGTCACCGACATGGCCTCGCTGGTGACCCGCTTGGCGGGCAACGACTTCGACGCCACCGTCTGTCAGCTCTGGGCCGACGACGTGGAGCCGACGATCTACCAATTCCTGTACAGCAAGGCCGGGTTGAGCAACATCACCGGCTATGCCAACGACGTCGTGGACACCGCCCTGGAGGACGGTCGGCGCTCCACCGACGCCGGCTCGCGGCGCGACGCCTATACCCGGCTGCAGAACCAGGTCAACCGCGATCTGCCGTTCTGGGTCTACTCGTCGGCGGTGATCGGTGCCGTGCACCGGACCGATCTGGTCGGGATCCAGCTCTACAACGACGGGCTGATCCACTTCGACGCCATCGGGCGGCGCTGATGAGCGGCTGACCCCCACAGACCCGGCCGGGTGGCGTGCGCGGCGCCGAGATCGTCATGCCGCGCACACCACCCGACCGTGCACCACCGCACCATCACATTCGGTCCGAACGGGGACCGGGTGTGCCTTGTGACAACGGAGGAGTCACATGAGCAAGCACCTCGGCAACAACGCACGAAAGCGCGCGGCGGCCGTCGCCGGCGCATCGGCACTGGGCCTGGTCCTGGCCGCCTGCGGCGGCGGGGACGACGGCGCCGGCGGCAAGGCCGATCCGAACGCGTCGGCGGGCGCCAAGAAAGGTGGCAACCTCACCCTTTTGACGGTGTCCGACGCCCGCAGCATGACGCCGTTCAACGCGTCCTACGCGGCGGTCACCGACCTCAACCGCATGCTCGCGGTCTACGACGCGCTGTTCTACGTGGACAACACGCAGAACAAGGTCGTGCCGCAGATCGGCGAGAGCCTCAAGAGCGACGACGGCGGCAAGACCTGGCTGCTCAAGGTCAAGCCGAACGTCAAGTTCAGCGACGCCACTGCGCTGGACGCCGCCGCGGTCAAGTTCAACTGGGAGATGCACGCCAAGCCGGAGGTGCTCAGCCAGCACCGCCCGGCCGCGAGCGGTCTCGGGCTGGAGGTGGTCGACCCGCTGACGCTGAAGATCACCCTGCCGATGCTGAACGCGAACTTCGACCGCACGGTGGCCTCGGAGTTGTCCTACATCGAGTCGCCCAAGCAGTACGCGGCCGACCCGAAGGGCGAAAAGCCGGTCGGCGCCGGGCCGTTCGTGCTCAAGACCTGGACCCGCGACAGCCAGATGGTGTTCGAGAAGAACCCGAACTACTGGCAGGGCGCGGACAAGCCGTACCTGGACACCCTGACCATCAAGGTGGTCAACGACGTCAAGCAGCAGGTCGACACGATCAAGGCCGGCGGCGCCGACATCACCTTCACGATCGACCCGCAGAAGACCAAGGCCGCGCAGGAAGCGGGCCTGGGCGTCACGCCGTTCACCCTCGACGGCGGCCAGATGATCGTCTTCAACACCTCGACGGCGCCGTTCGACGACCCGCGCGCCCGTCGTGCGGTCGCGCTCGCGCTCGACCCGGCCGACCTGAACCAGAAGATGTACGCGGGCACGGCGACCCCGGCCAAGAGCATCTTCCACAGCGGCAAGCCGTTCACCGACCCCACCGCCGCACAGCCGAGCCCGAACAAGGTCGAGGCACAGAAGCTCTTCGACGAGCTCGCGGCCGAGGGCAAGCCGGTGAAGTTCAGCTACCTGGTCCCGGAGAACCCGACCTCCAACGCGACCTCCGAGTACACCATGACCGCGCTCAACGCGTTCAAGAACGTCGAGGTCAAGCTCGACAAGGCCGAGGTCGCCAGCTACTACCTGCGACTGACGGTGCAGAAGAACTTCACCGCCGCGCTGTACCAGATCTGGTCCAGCGACCCCGAGCCGATCCTGTTCAACAGCCTGTTCTCGCAGACCCCGTTGAACTTCACCGGCTACAAGAGCCCGGAGGCGGACGCGGCGCTGATCAAGGGCCGTTCCACCACCGACGAGGCCGCCCGCAAGGCCGCCTACTCGGACCTGCAGAAGGTGCTCGTCAAGGACCTGCCGATGCTCGCCTACCAGGAGGCGGTCACCAACATCATCTCCGGCCCGCGGGCCGTGGGTGTCGTCGGCGTCCAGGACGGCGGCATGCTGATGGACCGGGTCGGCCTGAAGTAGTTCGACACCGGGTCCGGATCATCCCCGGCTGATCCGACGCACCGTCACCATCGGTGTCCGGGAGGCTCGTTCGCCGTGTGCGGACGGGCTTCCCGGCCCGCTCCCGGGCAGCCGGGACGCACCCGCGTTCCGACACGATTCAACGACCCTCTGTAACGATGTAACAGATCGGCTCACAGGGCGTGCAACTTACGCCCCTTGGTCCTACGGTGTGCCGCACGCGGTACCGATTCGGCTGTTCCCGCTCCACGCTCATGGCTCCCGGCACCACATGTGTTGTTCCCCGGCGGAGGTGGCAAGAACGTTGTCTGCACGACGCACGACCGCACGTCGCACGACCATCGTCTCGATGATGGTGGTTCTCGGCATCACCGCCACCGCGTGTGGCGGTTCGGACGACTCCGACTCATCGGGCGGCAAACAGTCGACCGTCCAGGGCGAGGCCAAGGCCGGCGGCAGCATGACCATGCTGGCCGTACAGGACTCCGCCTCCCTCGACCCGTTCAAGGCCGCCTCCGTCGCGGTGGCCGACGAACCGCGGCTGGCCGCGCTGTACGACCCGCTCTTTTATATCGACGCGGCGGACAACTCGGTCAAGGCACACCTGGGTGAGGCGCTGACCACCGCGGACAACGGCAAGACCTGGCAGCTCAAGCTGCGCCCGGGGGTCAAGTTCTCCGACGGCACGCCGCTCGACGCGGCGGCGGTCAAGCTCAACTGGGACATGCACGCCAAGGCGGAGACCCAGTCCCAGCACCGCCAGATAGCCGCGGCGCTGACCAGCAAGGTCGTCGACCCGACCACGCTGGAGATCACCCCGCTGGGCATGCCGAACGCCCAACTGGACCGCGCGATCGCCATCGACCTGACCTACATCGCCTCGCCCGCGTCGCTGGCCAAGGGTCCCGACGAGTACCGCAACAAGCCGGTGGGCGCGGGACCGTTCAAGCTGGAGAGCTGGACCCGCGGCAGCCAGCAGGTCTTCGTCAAGAACGAGAACTACTGGCAGAAGGACAAGGGTCTGCCCAAGCTGGACAAGCTGACGATCAAGAACGTGCCGGACGTCAAGCAGCAGTACAACACCGTCAACAGCGGTGGCGCGGACGTCTTCCTGAGCTCCGACAACGCGACCCTCGCGCAGGCGGAGAAGGAGGTCGGCGTCGTCCAGCGCTCGGTCGACGGCGGCCAGATGATCCAGTTCAACATGACCAAGCCGCCGTTCGACGACCTGCGGGCGCGCCAGGCGGTCACCCTGGCCCTGGACCCGGCCGGCATCCCCAAGACGCTGTCCAACGGCTACGTGCCCGCGAAGGGCTACTTCGCCCAGAAGTCGCCGTTCTTCGACCCGGCCAACGTGCAGGCGAACCCGGACAAGGCCAAGGCCAAGCAGCTCTTCGACGAGCTGGAGCGCGAGGGCAAGAAGGTCGAGTTCACCTACCTCCTGCCGCAGAACCCCTCCTCGGTCAAGGTCGCCGAGTGGATGCAGACCCAGCTCGCCGAGTACAAGAACGTCTCGATGAAGCTGGAGCCGCTGGAGATCGGGGCGTACATCGAGAAGTACGCGCTGCGCAAGGACTTCCAGGCGATGCTCTTCCAGCAGTGGCTGGTCGACCCCGAGCCGCTGGCCTTCAACAACTGGTTCTCCAAGAGCCCGACCAACTTCGTCGGCTGGATCAACCCGGCCGTGGACGGCGCGCTGGTGGCCGGCCGCAGCTCGACCGACCCGGCGGCCCGCAAGAAGGCCTACTCGGACCTGCAGAAGGCGATGGTCGCCGAGCTGCCGCTGTGGACGTACGCCGAATCCTCGATCGGCGTGATATTCAACAAGAAGGTCACCGGCGTCGTGCAGTACAACACCGGCGTGTTCTTCATGGACCGGATCGGGCTGAAGTAGCCCACCGGCAACACCGTTCGGCCCCCGTCCGCCACGCGCGGGCGGGGGCCGACGCGCGTCACGCGGTCGGGAACGGCGCCTCGGGCAGCTCCCGGGCCACCCGGGCGGCCAGTTCGGCCACCGCCGGATCGGCCGGGAACCGCCCGGCCAACGCCTCCACGGTGCGCCGCAGTCGCACGATCAGCCGCTCCGAACGCACCCGGAAGGCGATCTCCAGGGCCGCCGTGGCCTGTTCCACCGCACCCGCCGCGTCGTGCTCGATCAGGTACACCGTGGCCAGGCCCACCTGCGCGAGCGCGAGGCTGCGCACGAACTCGCCGGTGCCCAGCAACAATCGCACGGTCTCGCCCAGTCGCTCCTTCGCCGGCGCCACGAACGCCGGTCGGGTATAGGCGAGATCGCGATAGGCGTGGCCGCTCTCGGAGAGCAGCTCGGCCCGATTGAAATAGCGGATCCAATCCGGTTCGGCCTGCGGCCGACTGTCCGCCAACGCCTGTTCGGCCAGTCCCAGTGCGCGTCGACATCGCTCCGCGTCGCCCAGCGCGGCGTAGGCACGGCCCTCCAGCGCGTACAACATCGCCTGGAGCCCGGCCCCACCGGTGTCCCGGCTGCCGTACTGGGCCAGGTGGATCAACTCCAGCGCGTCCTCGCCCAACTCGTAGTGGATCATCTGCCGGGACATCACCCCGAGCACATTGGCTCCGAACGGCGCGTCGTCGCACTCCTTCGCCGCGTGCAGGGCGAGCACCATGTACTTCTGCGCGCCCGGTTGCAGGCCGGTGTCGTAGGACATCCACCCGGCCAGCAGCGCCAGTTCGGCGGTCAGCCCGAGCAGTCGGGCCCGCACGGCGGGTGGGTGCTCGTCGCGCAACAGGTCGGTGAGCGCGTTGAGTTGCCCGATCACCGCCTTGCGCCGCAGCCCGCCACCGCCCTGCATGTCCCAGCGCCGGAACAGCCGGACCGACTCGCGCAGATGCTCGGTCGCGGACGCCGGCAACCGCGGCCGGCGCATGCCGGAGTCGGCAACGGCACCCGCGCCGGCACCCGGTACGACCGACGCGGGCGGCGGGGCCGGCGTCGCGGGCAACGCCGCGGACCAGCGCTGGAGCGGCTCGACCAGGTCGCGGCCCGCCGCCAGCCGCAGCGACGGCCCGACGAACTCCTGTCGGCCGAGCAGCAGATCACCCCGGGTGTATTCGCCGAGGATCTCGACCACCGTCTCGAACGTCCAGGGCAGGTCCACGCCGAAGTCGCCGTGCGGCTCGTCCGGTTCGCGCAGGCCCAGTTCGTCGATGCTGACCACCCGACCGAACCGTCGGGTGAACAACTCGGCCAGGATCTGCGGTATCGGCTCGCGCGGCTGCTCACCGTCCAGCCAGCGGCGCACCCGGGAGGTGTCGGTGCTCACATGCGGGGCCGACATCGCCCGTGCGTGCCGGTTCACCTGCCGGGCCAACTCGCCCTTGGACCAGCCGCTGCGCGCGAACCACGCGGACAGCCGGTCGTTGGGCTGTCGCCCGTGCTCCGGCTCGTGCTCGTCCGCGGAGCCGCCGTCCCGCGCTCGCGTCGTCGCCACCGCATCGCCCCCATGCCCTCAGCGGTCCGGCCGGTCAGGCGTCGGGCCCCGATGGGAACCGTACGCGCAGGCCCGTTCGCCGAACGTATTCCGACTCACCCGCAGGCATCGGTCGATGCGGCAAACGCCAGGCTTCGCCACCCCACGCGCCCGGGACGCGCTACGGGGGAGGCCGCGTTTGACTGATCGGCGACACAGTGCCGACGACGGCTGCCGGTCCCGTTCATATCGTGCGAACCCCGCACCCGTCGAGATGACCCGATGCGGTCACAGCGTAACCAAAAGTAATGAGTGCCGTTGGGGAGGACATGGACATCATGCTCGGATCGCGCCGGCGTACGCGGGCCGCACTGTGGCAGGCGGTGGCCGAGTTCGCGGAGGAACGCGGCTGGCCCGTGGCCCAGGGCGCGCACCTGGTACGCGACGGACGCGGCACCCACTGCTCGTGCGGCCATGTCACGTGTGCCGCGCCGGGCATGCACCCGGCGGACCCACGCTGGTCGGAGCGGGCCACCGCGTCGCCGGCCGCGGTGCGCTACCTGTGGTCGCAATGGCCGGACAGCACCGTCGTGGTGCCCACCGGTCGAGTCTTCGACGCGATCAGCGTGCCGCGGCAGGCGGGCACCCGGGCGCTGGTCCGGCTGGAGCGGATGGGCACGCCGCTGGGGCCGGTACTGGCCACGCCGACCGGGCGGGTCGCGTTCCTGGTCGCCCCCGGCGCGGCGGCCGAACTGCCGCACCTGCTCTACCAGATGGGCTGGGACGACGCCGAGTTGGACCTGCGCTGCCACGGCGAGGGCGACTACGTGTTCGCGCCGCCGTCGCCGATGGGCGTGCTCGGCCCGGTGGAGTGGATCCGCCCGCCCGACAACGGCGACCCGGCGCTCCCGGAGGCCCGCCTGCTCCTGGGCACCCTGGCCTACGCGTGCCACCGCAGGGACGCCTCGCCCAGTGGCCGGGGGCTGTGGCTGGCCTCCTGAGCGGGCGCGAAGAGCACGATCGACGAAACGACCGCGAGCAGCACAACGCCGGACGGGCCGACTCGGCCCGTCCGGCGTTCGTGTGCCACCCGGTCAGTCCCCGATCAGCGCGTCCACGAACGCGGACGGCTCGAACGGCGCCAGGTCGTCCGGACCCTCGCCGAGGCCGATCAGCTTGACCGGCACGCCCAGCTCGCGCTGCACCGAGACCACGATGCCGCCCTTGGCGGTGCCGTCGAGCTTGGTCAGCACGATGCCGGTGATGTCCACCACCTCGGCGAACACCCGGGCCTGGACCAGGCCGTTCTGACCGGTGGTGGCGTCGAGCACCAGCAGCACCTCGTCGACCGGGCCGTGCTTCTCCACCACCCGCTTGACCTTGCCCAGCTCGTCCATCAGGCCGGTCTTGGTGTGCAGTCGGCCGGCGGTGTCCACGAGCACCGTGTCCACGCCCTCGGCGATGCCCTCCTTGACCGCGTCGAACGCCACACTGGCCGGGTCGCCCG
Source organism: Embleya sp. NPDC059213 (assembly GCF_042754445.1). NCBI lineage: Bacteria > Bacillati > Actinomycetota > Actinomycetes > Kitasatosporales > Streptomycetaceae > Embleya > Embleya sp. NPDC059213. Next base: position 26,947 of record NZ_JBHZAV010000043.1, on the reverse strand, counting down.
CCTCCGGGCCGCGCACCGTGCGGGCGCCGACCCGCTCGCCCCACGTCTGCAACTGGTCGGCGGCGGCGGCGCGGAAGGTGTCCGCCGCGCCCAGCACCACGCTGCGGCCGTCGGCGACCAGCACCCGGGCGAGTTTGCCGGTCGTGGTGGTCTTGCCGGTGCCGTTGACGCCGACCACGAGCACCACGGCCGGCCGATCGCCGGCCTCGCCGCCGGTGTGCCGGGCGGTCTTGAGCGTGCGGTCCAGGTCGGGGCCGAGCAGGGTGAGCAGTTCCTCGTGCAGCAACGCGCGCAGATCGGCGGGAGTGCGGGTGCCCAGCACCTTGACCCGGGTCCGCAGGCGGTCGACCAGTTCCTGGGTGGGCGCGACGCCGACGTCGGCGGTCAGCAGGGTGTCCTCGATCTCCTCCCAGGTGTCCTCGTCCAGGTGCTCGCGCGCGAGCAGTGCCAACAGGCCCTTGCCGAACGTGGTCTGCGAGCGGGCCAGCCGGGCGCGCAGCCGGACCAGCCGCCCGGCCGTGGGCTCGGGAACCTCCAACAGGGCGGGTTCCGGCTCGGCCGGCACGACGACCGAGGTTTCCGGCAGATCGACCGTGTCGATGGTGCGCCGGGGCGCTTCGACGGTCGGGGCGGCCTCGTCGCCGACACCCGGCTCGACCGGTGTGCGCGGCGGCGCCGGCGGCACGCCCTTGCGGCGCGAGCCGACCACGAACCAGCCGGCGGCGCCGAGGACAACGAGGGCAATGACGACGATCAGGATCACAGTCTCCATAGGACCTCCAGTCTCCCAGACGGTTCGGCGACCGCCCGCGACCGGCCGTTCCCGGCGGGTCCGGGGCCGGCCGCACGCCCCCGACCGGGAGACCGTTGAATCCTGACACTGCGTCAGATAGCTTGCCCTTGCCAAGCACCGTCCGGCGGACGACACGTGACCGAGACGGCTTCGGCTCGACCCGGAAGGTGTTCACGCTCCATGGCTGTCACGAATCTGCGGTTCAACCAGGTCCTCCCCGGTCTCGACCGGCAGGAGATGTCCGCGCGCTACCGGGCCACCGTCGAGATGGCGGCCTTCGCGGACAAGAACGGGTTCGACATGATCAGCCTGGAGGAGCACCACGGCGCGGACAACGCGTGGAGCCCCTCCCCGCTGAGCACCGCAGGCGCGATCTTCGGCGCCACCGAGCGCATCGGCGTGATCGTCTGCGCGCTGCTCGCCCCCCTGTACGACCCGATCCGGCTCGCCGAGGACCTCGCCGTCCTGGACAACATCAGCGGCGGCCGACTGTCCATCGTCGCGGGCCTGGGCTACCGGCCCGAGGAGTACGCGGCCCTCGGCAAGGACTGGAAGCGGCGCGGGAAGATCCAGGACGAGGTGCTGGAGACGCTGCTCAAGGCGTGGACCGGCGAGCCGTTCGAGTACCGCGGCAGCACCGTCCGGGTCACCCCGAAGCCGTTCAGCGACCCGCACCCGATGGTCATGGTCGGCGGCACCGCCAAGGCGTCCGTACGCCGCGCGGTGCGCCTGCGACTGCCGTTCTACGCCGCGGCGCCGATCCCGGAGCTGGAGCAGTACTACTACGAGCTCGCGGCCGAGGAAGGCTTCGAGGGCGGCTTCGCGATCCTGCCGCCGGTCACCACCCGGATGATCTTCTGCACCGAGGACCCGGACAAGGCGTGGGCCGAGTACGGCGAGTACTTCCTGCACGAGGCCACCACGTACGCGGGCTGGCAGACCCCCGACATCGCGTCGGTGGTCGAGTCCGCGGCCACCACGGTCGACGCGCTGCGCGAGGAGGGCATCTACTGCTGCCTCACCCCCGACGAGTGCGTCGAGATCGGCCAGGCGGGCGGCCTGACCGACGCGCTGATCCTGCACCCGCTGGTCGGCGGCCTGCCGATCGACGCGGGCTGGGCCAGCCTGCAGTTGTTCAACGACAAGGTCATGCCGCGCAACGTGCCGGCCGAGTGACCCGGCCGGCCCGCTGACGCACGGCCCGCGAGCAGCGGCGGTCACACCCTCGACTCGACCGGGGTGTGGCCGCCGTTCGCGTTCACCCGCCCGCGGCCACCCCGCTCATCGGCTCGGCGTGCTCGGACGCGACCCGCCGATCCTCCTGACGCAGCCGCTGACTGATCACCGTGGTGACCCCGTCGCCGCGCATCGAGACGCCGTACAGCGCGTCGGCCACCTCCATCGTGCGCTTTTGGTGGGTGATCACGATGAGCTGCGAGCTCTCCCGCAGTTCCGCGAAGATCCCGATCAGCCGCTGGAGGTTCATGTCGTCCAGCGCCGCCTCGACCTCGTCCATCACGTAGAACGGACTGGGTCGGGCCTTGAAGATCGCCACCAGCAGGGCCACCGCGGTCAGCGAGCGCTCGCCGCCGGAGAGCAGCGACAGCCGCTTGACCTTCTTGCCCGGCGGCCGGGCCTCCACCTCGATGCCGGTGGTGAGCATGTCGTCCGGGTCGGTCAGGATCAGCCGACCCTCGCCGCCCGGGAACAGCCGTGCGAACACGCCCACGAACTCGCGCGCGGTGTCGTGGAAGGCCGCCGTGAAGACCTGTTCGACCCGCGCGTCCACCTCCTTGACCACGGTCATCAGATCCCGGCGGGTGTTCTTCAGGTCCTCCAACTGCTCGGTGAGGAAGTTGTGCCGCTCCTCCAAGGCGGCGAACTCCTCCAACGCCAGCGGATTCACCTTGCCCAGTTGCACGTGCGCCTTCTCCGCCGCGCGCAGCCGCTTCTCCTGCTCGGCCCGGACGTAGGGCCGCGGCAGCGCCTCGGGCGCATCCGGGGCACGCTCCTCGCCCTCGGCCGGCGGCGACGGCGGGACAAGTTGGTCCGGGCCGTACTCGGCCAGCAGGCCCTCGGCCTCGATCCCGTGTTCCTCCAGGGACTTGGCCTCCAACTGCTCGACCCGCAGTCGCTTTTCCGCGCGCAACATCTCGTCCCGGTGCACCGAGTCGGTCAACTTCTCCAACTCCGCGGCGAAGCCGCGGGACCGGCCGCGCTCACGGGCCAGTTCGGCCTCGTGTGCGGCCCGGGCTCCCTCCGCCGCATCGCGTTCGGCCCCGGCCCGGACCGACGACGCCTCGACGAAGCGCAGCAGCACCTCGGTGCCCGCGAGCACCGCGCCCGCGATCCGCGCCTCCACCGCCATCCGCTCGCGTCGCCGGGCCGCGCTCGCCCGCGCCTCGCGCTCGACCCGCGCACCCCGGTCGAGCGCGTCGGCCCGACCGACCAGCGACCGGACCCGCTCCTCGTGCGTACGCACCGCCAGGCGCGCCTCCATCTCGGCCTGCCGGGCGGCACTCGCGGCGCCCGCGAGCCGGTCCCGCTCGGCGGTGTCCGGCTCCTCGTCGCCCTCGGCCGCGTTGTACTCCCGCGCCGCCGCCAACCGGGCGTCGAGTTCCTCGGCCTTGAGCTCCTCCTGAGCGCGCGCCGCCTCGGCCGCGGCCACCGCGCCCGCCAACCGCTCGGCCTCGCCCGCCGCCGCCCGGGCCTGCCCGCCGAGCCGGCCCAACTGCCGAGCCGCCGCGGCCGCCTGGTGCTCCGCCTCGCGCCGCCGCGCGGTGATCCGCTCGACCTCGGCCGCCGCCTCCCGCCGGGTCGCCAGCGCACCGGCCAGCGCCTCGGCCGACCGCGCGCACCGCTCGCCCAAAACCTTCGCCCGCTCGGTCGCCTCGTCCACCGCCGCCTGCACCTCCAGCAGACTCGGCGCACTCGCCGACCCGCCGTGCGCGAAGCCCTCGCCGACCAGATCGCCGTCCCGGGTGACCGCGCGCACCCCGGGCAACGCCTGGACCAACTCGGCGGCGGCGGCCAGATCCTCGACCACCGCGACCCGATCGAGCAGCGGATCCACCGCGCCGCGCAACCGGGGCGGTACGGACACCAGGCGCGTCGCGTAGACCGCGCCCGCCGGCAACTCCGGCCACGCCGCCGGCCCACCGGCCGTCGGCCCGTCCGCCTCGACCCCGCCGAGCAGCAGCGCGGCGCGACCCGCGTCGTCCTCGCGCAACAGCCGCAACGCGTCCACGGCCGGCCGCACACCGGTCACCGCGACCGCGTCCGAGGCCGCGCCCAGCGCCGCCGCGATCGCCTGCTCGGCCCCGTGCTCGACGGTGAGCAGCGCGGCCACCGTGCCCAGCACGCCGGACAGCCGATCCCCCGCGGCCAGCAGCGCGCCGGTGCCGTCCTTGCGCCGGAGCGCCGGCTCCAGCGCCTCCTTGCGCGCGAGCACCGCCGACCGCTCCCGCTCGGCCTCCTGCTCCGCGTCGCGGGCGAGCACGAGCGCCTCCTCGGCCTCGGCCAGCACCTCCCGGGCCGCGGCCAACCGGGCCTCGATCGCGGCGAGTCCCCCGCCGCCGTCCGGGGCCGTGCCGTCCTCGGGCGGCCCGCCCTCGACACCCAGCCGAAGCTGCTCGTACTCCTCCTGCGCGGCGACCGCCCGTTGCACCGCCTCGTCCCGCGCGCCGACCAGGCGACCGATCTCGGCCTCCGCCGCGGCCACCCGACTGCGCGCGGCGCCGACCCCGCCGACCAGCCGGGCCAATCCCTCGCGGCGATCCGCCAACGCCCGGGCGACCTCCCTGAGCCGGCGTTCCTCCTCGACCAGGGCACCTTCGAGTTCGGCCCGCCGCTCCACCGTCTCGGCCAGTTCGACCTGCGCCGATTCGAGTGCGGCGGCGAGTTCGGCCTCCTGCTCGCGGATCCGCTCCGCCTCGCGCTCCATCTCCTGCGGGTCGCGTCCGCGCCGCTCGTCGGCGGGCGGCGAGCTCGCGTGCCGGACCCGCTGCCGGGCCAGCCCCGCCGTGCCGCGCACCCGTTCGGCCTGCGCGGACAGCGCGTACCAGGTCTCCTGCGCCCGGGCCAGCCGCGGCGCCATCGCCCGCACCTGGGCCTCCAGTTGCGCCTCCCGCGCCTGGACCACCGCGAGTTCGCGCTCCACCGCGGTGCGCCGCTCGCGCAGCGCGGCCTCGTCCGCGACCTCCTCGGCCAGCGCGCACCGCAGCCGTACCAGGTCGTCGGCGAGCAACCGCAGCCGCGCGTCCCGCAGGTCGGCCTGGATCGCCGCCGCCCGGCGGGCCACCTGGGCCTGACGCCCGAGCGGCTTGAGCTGCCGGCGCAATTCGTTGGTCAGGTCCTGCACCCGGGTCACGTTGGCCTGCATCGCGTCCAGCTTCCGCAGCGCCTTCTCCTTGCGCTTGCGGTGCTTGAGGACACCCGCGGCCTCCTCGATGAACGCGCGTCGACCGGCGGGATCGGCCTGCAACACCGAGTCGAGTCGCCCCTGGCCGACGATCACGTGCATCTCCCGACCGATGCCGGAGTCGGAGAGCAGTTCCTGGATGTCCAGCAGCCGGCAGGTGCTGCCGTTGATCTCGTACTCGGAGCCGCCGTTGCGGAACATCCGCCGGGCGATGGTGACTTCGGAGTAGTCGATGGGCAGCGCGCCGTCGGTGTTGTCGATGGTCAGGCTGACCTCGGCGCGCCCGAGCGGCGGTCGGCCCGAGGTGCCGGCGAAGATGACGTCCTCCATCTTGCCGCCGCGCAGTGTCTTGGCACCCTGCTCGCCCATCACCCACGACAGCGCGTCGACCACGTTCGACTTGCCGGAGCCGTTGGGTCCGACCACACAGGTGATTCCCGGCTCGAAGCGCAGCGTCGTCGCCGACGCGAAGGACTTGAAGCCACGCAGGGTCAGACTCTTCAGGTGCACGCGACGAAAGGGTAGTCGGCACGACCCGGACGATTCGCCCGCTCGGTCCGTCCGAGGGCGTGTCGAGCGCCACGGATGGGGGTATCAACCGCTGGAAGCGAGCGGGTGGGCACAAGGGGGCAGGGCGGGGACGGCAGCAGGGGAATCGAAGTACCGGGTGCGCGGATCACGGCGCGCGCCACACGGGTCGCGCGGGATCGGGACCACGGGTCGCAACCACGGAGCCGGACGCAGGAGCCGGAGACCAGCCGGGAGCAACACCCGGCCACCAACCGGATGACATCCCGGGTAACGGGCGGAACACGACCGTGGCCGGAAACGACAAAGGGACGCCTGAAGGCGTCCCTGGTTATCGCTTGCGCGGACCTACGCTCGCGAAAGCGCGGGTTCTGCCGCGGAGACGTCGAAGCCGGCAAGCAGCTCGTCCGAAGCGGCGGCGTTGAGCGCGTCGTTACGCTCCTGGGCACGGACAAGTTCCGTTTCCAGGTCACGAACACGCTGCTGGAGCCGTCGATTCTCGGCGAGCAGTCGGGGATCGGGGCCGCCGACGTAACCGAGAAGCGCCTTCGCCATGAGAGGGTCCTCCACGCTGAAAATGAATGACCACGCAGATTCGCGGGTCTAAATGTGGCACCCGGCCGCAAGGCTCCTGATAGGGTGCGCGGGCTTCCAGCGTCGCACCAAAATCGCAGGAGGTCAATATCATAACGGCACGATAACGAGACCTTCACCCGATCAAACGCGGTTCGACCGCGGACTGGGGTGACGGCTGTCGTGCTGGGTGTACGAGATCATCTTTCGACCTCCCCAGTCAAGAAGATTCCGGTTGTCCGTCAACTCTGGTCGGCTGTGCCCTAGAGTCACTCCGGCATGTCACCCGTTCGGGTGAGTGAATATCCCCTGCCGGAAGGTGACGCAACCCTCCATGGCTCGGCACAGTCGTACCTCGGCCTCGGCCCACCCGCATCGACGACGCGCGAAGTCGCGCCGCCGCCGTCTGGCTCCGTTGATCGCCCTGTTGGCCCTGCTCGCGGTCGGTGGCACAGTGGCCGGCCTGGTCGTCTCGAACCGGGCGGGCGAGTCCTCCGCCAATCGGGTGGCGGGCGCCGAAGGACCCCTTCCGGGGCATGCCCTCGACGGTTCCGCCGCACCGGGCGCCGTCGGCGCCGACCGCACCGGCGACGAGGCGTCCCGCAGTCTGCTCCCGGGCGCGGCGACCAGCGGCCGGACCGCGCTGCCCACGGGGAGCACCGCGCCCACCACGAGCACGACGCCCGGTGCGCCGACCACCGGCGCGACCGGCGTCCCGAGCCGGACCGCGACGCCGAGCAAGCCCGCCGGCACCCCGAGCACGAGCGCGTCGAACCCGCCGAGCGGCCCCGAGGACAGGGTGCTCGCGGTGGTCAACGAGGAGCGCGCGACCGCCGGCTGCGGCCCGGTCAAGAACGACGCCAAGCTGGTCGCCCTGGCCCGCGCACACAGCGCGGACATGGCCGCCCGCGACTACTTCGACCACAACACCCCCGAGGGCCTGACCCCGTGGGACCGCGCCGAGAAGGCCGGCGTGACCTACCTGGGCGCGGAGAACATCGCCCGCGGCCAAAAGACCGCCGACGCGGTGATGCGGGCCTGGATGAACAGCCCCGGCCACCGCCGCAACATCCTCGACTGCAGCCTGACCAAGATCGGCGTCGGCATCAAGGAGGGCGGCAACGGCCCTTGGTGGACCCAGGAGTTCGGCCGCTGACCCCGGGCGTTTCCGGCAGACGGCGCGGGCCCGTTCCTCAGCGCGGCCCGACGCCGAGCCGATCCGCCAGCAGACCGAACACGTACAGCCCGGATTCGCCCTGGTTGCGGGCCAGCACCAGGTCGACCGCCTCCGCCGCCGCCGTGCGACCCGCCGCCCGTGCCCAGCGCACCGCCGCGTCGACCACCTTCGGCCGGGCCCGGTCCAGCACCTCGCCCACCTCGTCGCGCAGTTGGGCGTAGCGTTCCGGTCGCCGCAGCTCGCCGCCGTCGAAGACCTCCGTCCCGGTGCGCGCCGCCTCCAGTTCGAGCCGGCCCATCGCCAGGTGCGCCGCCGCCTCCCCGGGATTGAGCCACGCCTCCCAGGCGCCCTCCTCGCTCACCCCCTGGACGTGCGCGACGTGCGTCTCGAAGACCCAGCACACCAGCACCGGCGAGTCCGCCTTCGCGGCCAGCGCCTCCAGCCACGGCCGCTCGAACGCGAACGGGTCGTCCCCGTGCCGCACATGCGTCGTGGTCCAGCCGTCCGGCGACTCCCACATCGTCCGGGCCGGGTGCGCCGCCGTGTCCACGTGCGGCGCGTATTCGGACAACGGCCGCGCCCCGCGCACGACGACGATGTCCCCGTTGAATCCCATGACACGCGCTCCCTGGATTGCGGTGCCTACGCCCCGGCCGTCGGCTTGCGTGGCGTGCGCTGACAGACCGGACAGAAGTAACTGCTGCGATTCATGAACGAGATCCGTCGGATCGGCGTCGCGCACCGGTTGCACGGCTCACCCTCGCGGCCGTAGGCGTCCAGGGCGCGGGAGAAGTAGCCGCTCTCGCCGTTCACGTTGACGTACAGGCTGTCGAAGGAGGTGCCGCCCGCGGCCAGCGCGTCGGTCATCACGTCCCGCGCGGACGCGAGCAGCAACGTGGTCTGCGCGAGGGTGAGGTTGCCGGTCTGCCGGGCACCGTGCAGCCGGGCCCGCCACAGCGCCTCGTCGGCGTAGATGTTGCCGATCCCGCTGACCAGGGACTGGTCCAACAGGGCCCGTTTGATCTCGGTGTTGCGCCGGCGCAGCGCCGCGTGGAAGAGCGCGTCGTCGAACAGCGGGTCCAACGGATCGCGGGCGATGTGCGCCATCGAGGGCGGCAGTTCGGCGCCGCCGCGCTCGACCGCGAGCCCGCCGAACGTGCGTTGGTCGACGAAGCGCAGCTCGCGCCCGCCGTCGGTGAAGGTGAACCGCACGTGCAGGTGCTTCTCCCGGGGCGCCTCGGGCGGTTGCACCAGCAGTTGGCCGCTCATGCCCAGGTGCGCGAGCAGCGCGTCCTCGGGGTCCTCGGCCTCGGGCGCCACCAGCGGCAACCACAGATACTTCCCGCGCCGTCGGGCGGCGTGCACCCGGGCGCCGACCAGCACGTCGGCGAAGTCCACCAGGCCCGCCGAATGGCGCCGCACGGCACGCTCGTGGGTGACCTCGACGTGCGCGATGGTGCGACCCACCACCCACTTCTCCAGTCCGCGACGGACGACCTCGACCTCGGGCAGTTCGGGCACCTTGCACTCCCCCTGGGGACGGCACAACCGGAGACGACACGACGGGAGACGGCCTCGACCCGCGACGCGAGAAACGTCGGCGGGCCGGTACCGGGAATGCGAAAATGCCTGCCGGTAGGTGAGGTCGTGCCGGGCGACCGTGAGGTCGGTGACCGGTTCGAACTTACCTATCGGCAGGCATTGGCTCGGAGACTACGCGGTGGCCGGCTGCGTGCCGGAACCGTCTCCGTACTTGGCCCGGATCGAGTGCCAAGCGCTTTCGGCGGCCTGCTGCTCCGCCTCCTTCTTGCTCCGCCCGACACCGGTGCCGTAATCGACACCCGCGACCCGGGCGAGGGCGGTGAAGGTCTTCTCGTGGTCGGGACCGGTCTCGGAGACCACGTATTCGGGCACTCCGATTCCCGCCGCGGCGGTCTGCTCCTGGAGACTGGTCTTCCAGTCCAGGCCCGCGCCGAGATTCGCCGACTGCTCGATCAGTGGATCGAACAACCGGTGGATCAGTTCGGTCGCCGCGTCGAGACCCTGGTCCAGGTACACCGCACCGAGGATGGCTTCGAGGGTGTCCGCGAGGATCGAGGACTTGTCTCGCCCACCCGTGCCCACTTCACCTCGGCCGAGCCGGATGAAGGCGCCCAGGTCGAGTCGCCGACTGACGCCCGCCAGGGCGCGCGAGTTGACGACGGCGGCCCGCAGTTTCGCGAGCTGACCCTCGGGCAGGTCGGGGTGCCTGCGGTACAGCGTGTCGGTGACGACGAGACCGAGCACCGAGTCGCCCAGGAATTCCAGGCGCTCGTTGGTCGGGAGCCCGCCGTGCTCGTACGCGTACGAGCGATGGGTGAGGGCGCGTTCCAGAAGGGCGGCATCGAGCGACCAGCCCAGCCGCCCTTCCAGATCCGCGTATTGCGCGAGTGATTCCGTCACCGGAACGACCACCGGCCTGATCAGACGTCGAGGACCTGGCGGCGGTTGTAGGTGCCGCAGCTCGGGCACGCGATGTGCGACAGCTTCGGCTCACGGCAGCGCTCGCAGGTCACCAGGTTGGCGGCAGTGGCCTTCCACTGGCTCCGGCGGTGCCGGGTGTTGCTGCGCGACATCTTCCGCTTCGGAACAGCCACGGCTACTTCTCCTGGTTCTCGTCGGCGCTGGACGCGCCGTCAACGTCGGCTTCGGCGGAAGGTCCGTCGAAGATGTTGGTCAACTTCGCCCACCGGGGATCGGCGAGCTCGTGACTGTGGTCGGGGTCCTCCGCGAGCAGTGCTCCGCATTCGGAGCACAGACCCGGGCAGTCCTCCCGGCACAGCGGCGAGAGCGGCAGTGCGAGCACCGTCGCGTCCCGCAGCACCGGCTCCAGGTCGAACAAGTCGTCCGTGAGCCGGAAGGCGTCCTCGTCGGCGTCCGCGTCCGGGTAGACGTACAGCTCCTGGAAACGCACCGTGAGCTCGCGCTCGAGCGGTTCCAGGCACCGGACGCACTCACCGGTCAGCGGCACCTGTGCGACGCCGGTGACCAGCACACCCTCCATGACCGCTTCCAGTCGGACACCGAGCTGGATGGGGGCACCTTCGGGAGCGCCGATCACGTCTGCCACGCCCATGTCCACCGGGGCCGGCACGGAGCGGGACACCTTCAGCATGGATCCAGGCCGACGCCCCAGCTCGCGTGTATCGACGACGAGCGGCTTGCGGTGATCCAAGCGGTCCAGGATGTCCTACCTCATGCAGTGCCACCCCCCGGGTCGCGGGGGGCTTCGATGGTCAGGGTGCCGACCCTCGGGGCACGCGGAAAACACGCCTCGGGCAGGGTCGGTCCGTAAGAGTATCGCAGCCGGCGCGCCAGGCCCCAAACGGGGCCATTCGAGCGGCACGTTTCGATCGCCGGGCCCGCTCGCGCGAGCGGGCTACTGCCGACCGCCGTCCTGCTGGAACTGGCGGACGTCGATCAGACTCGTGTCGAAGAAGCTGGTCTCGTCCAGCGACTGCGCGTACTGGGCCTGCGGGTCGTAGGCGGGCTGCTGCCCGGTGCTCGCCGGAGTGTGCTGGGCCGGGTTGTGCTGCGCCGGGTACTGCGGCTGCCCGTGCTGATCGTACTGCTGCATGTCGTACTGACCCTCGTAGCCACCGGCGTAGCCGTTGTCCGGGCCGGTGCCCTGCGCGTAGGCGGGCTGTCCGTAGCCGGGCTGCGCATAGGTGTCCTGGCCGTACGGGCCGGCCTGCGCGGGCACGGTCGGCGCGGTGGGCGGCGCGGCCGGGTACTCCGGGGCGGGCGGCGCGGCGAAGGTCTCCTCGTGGCCGTCGAGCTGGGCCTGGAGGCTGCCCGGACGGCCCTTGGCCTGGGCGTCGGCCAGCTCCTGCGCCTGCATGTACTCGCCGAGCTCGTCGGACGGGCGGCGACCGCGCATCTTGTCCCGGCCCCGGCCGATCGCGCCGAGCGTCTTGGTCAGCACGACCTCGAAGTTGGCCAGCTTCTGGTCGACGTAGTCGTCGGCTTCCTCGCGGATGCGCTGGGCCTCGCGCCGGGCCTCGGACAGGATCCGGTCGGCCTCGCCGTACGCCTCGCGGGCCACCTCGGTGTCGGCGATCAGCGAGCCGCGCTCCTCGCGCGCGTTGGCCAGCACCCGCTCGGCCTCGCGGCGCCCCTCCTCGATGACCGACTCGCGGTCGCCGAGCACTCGGCGGGCGTGGTCGAACTCGGCGGGCAGCAGGTTCTTGAGTTCCTCGAGCCGGGCCACCACGTCCGCACGGTTGACCACGCACGACGCCGACATCGGCATCGAGCGCGCGTTCTCGACCAGAGCGATCAGTTCATCGAGCTTGGGCTGCACGTCCACGGGCTTGCTCTCTCTCCTCAAACCGACGGTAGCCGTCGTGTTCGCCGGCATCGCGTGACGGACCGACTCGCCGCGGGCGGTCGGCCCGACAACGAGGCACGTGCCGCGTCAGCCCTGCGCGAGCCGCTCGGTGAGCCGACGTAGCACCGTCTCCGGCACCAGGCCGGACACGTCGCCTCCGTACGTCGCGACCTCTTTGATGAGACTCGACGACAGAAAGCTGTAGAGGGGGTTCGTCGCGACGAACAACGTCTCCACTTCGGTAAGACCGTAGTTCATCTGCGCCATCTGCAACTCGTAGTCGAAGTCGGTGACGGCCCGCAGACCCTTGATGATGGCCGGGATCCCGCGTTCCCTGCAGAAGTTGACCAGCAACCCCTCGAAGGCCTCGACCTTGACGTTCCGGTACTGCTCGACCACCTCGTGGAGCATCTCGATGCGTTCCTCGATGGTGAACAGACCCGAGCGCTTGGCACGATTGAAACCGATCGCCACGTAGACCTCGTCGTACAGGCTCGACGCCCGTCCGATGATGTCCAGATGGCCGTTGGTGACCGGGTCGAACGAACCGGGGCAGACGACTCGACGCAACGGAGGTTCCCCTCGAAATCGGGTGCCGACGGGTCCGGGCCCGATGGCCCGCCCGCCTGGTCAGGCTTGCGCGGCGCGACCGTACCAGAGCGTTCCCTCGCCGTAGCGACGGGATCTGATCTCGGCGAAATCGGCGGGCCACGCGAATGGCCCACCACGAGTGGCCCGTTCGACCACGATCAGCGCCTCGGGCGCCAACCAGCCGTGTTCGGCCAGTGCTTCGAGCAGCGCGCGCACGTCACCGTCGGTGACCGCGTACGGCGGATCGAGGAAGACGACGTCGTACGGCTCCTCGACGCAGGGGATCGCGGCCGTCTTCTCCGCGCGGGCCGACCGCAGCTCCGCGCCGGGCAATGCGACGAGGCGGATGTTCGTGCGGATCGTGTTCGCCGCCCGGGGGTCGGACTCGACCAGCAGCGCCCGCGTCGCGCCGCGGGACAGCGCCTCCAGGCCGACCGCGCCGGAGCCCGCGAACAGGTCGAGCACTCGGGCGCCGTGCAGGTTGCCGCGCAACGAGCGAAGGGTGGAGAACAGTCCCTCGCGGGCCCGGTCCGAGGTCGGCCGGGTGTTCTCGCCGGGCGGGGTGGTCAGGCGTCGGCCGCCCGCCGCCCCGGCGATCACCCGGGTCATGCGCGTGCTCGCGGGCGGTGGGCGGGCTCGTGGGCGGCGCTGCGGGCGGGCCCGGCGTACGTATCCGGCATGGGGTCAACGCTATCGACTGGTCGCGGCCGACGAAATCCGGGCCGAGGTACGGTGCGCGACGCCTCGTTCACCCAAAGACACCGGCAGGTCGCCCGCAGCGAACCGTCACGTCGACGGCAACGGCACGGGCGACTTGCGTTCGCCCGCCGCGTTCAGAAGGAACAGTCCGGTACCTCGGCCTCGTTGCGGGTGCGCACGCCGGGCAGCCAGCCCTCGGCACCGGTGCCCAGGACCACCACCCGATACCAGTGCTTGGACCCGACGCCGGTCTCGTCGGTCACCCGCGGACCGTCCGCGCGCAGGCAGACCAGGAGCAGCCGGTCGCCGTGCCAGACCCGATCGGCCAGATCGGCCGTCCGCGACGACAACCTCGCCTCCTTGAAGACGCCGAGCGAACACTCGATCGTGCGCAGCTCGCGGCACGGCACCTCGGAGTTGAAGACCTCGCTCTGCACGCTGACCGCACGCGCGGCGGGCGGCCTGGGGGTCGGCCGGTCGACCGGGTCGTGCCGGCCGGCCAGGAAGGCACCCAGGCCGACCACGGCGACCACCAGCACCGCGGCGAGCACCACCGCGAACGCGCCGCGCCACACCGGGCGCGGTGCGGGCCGGCGCAGCACCCGCAGCGCCAGGCCGGGCGGTTCGACACACGCGGCGTCCGCGTCGCGCAGCCGGGTTCGCAGTTCGGCGACCGCGACGTCGGGGTCGTCGACATCGGGGGGCAACGGGTTCACCGGGAGACTCCTTCGTGTCGATCCCGGCGGCGGAACCGTCCGGTGGGGCCGCCCAGACCGACCCGCAGCCGGGTCAGGGCACGCTCGCGTGAGCGGGACACCGTCCCCCGGTGCACGCCGAGGATCTCGGCGGCCTGATCGATCGTGTATCCGTCCAGGTCGACCAGGAGCACCGCGGCGGCCTGTTTGGCGGGCAGCGAGCCGAGCATCCGTACCGCCTCCCACTCGGCCTCGCGCCGGGCGATCGCGTCGTCGCCGGCGCCGGACCGGGCCCGCTCCGCGGGCTCGGGCGGTTCGGGCAGCAACACCTGGCGGCTGCGGACGCGCCACATGTCGCGGGTGACGCTGACCAGGGCCCGGAAGGCGTAGGCGTAGGGCTCGGGATGGCCGAGCAGCCGGTCGGGTCTGCGGGCCAGCTTGAGGTACGTCTCGTGCACCGCGTCCTCGGCGCTGCCCTCGCCGGCGAGCAACACGGCCCGTCGATACAACCGAGGGAGCAACCCGCAAAAGAGCGCGTCGAAGCCCTGGTCCCCCGTACGTGCGTCCATGGCCCATTGGTAACCAACCGACGAGCTGTTCCGCGTGCTCCGAACGGGTGAGCCGTGGGGGCGCGCGGGAGCGGAACGAGGGCGGTCAGCCCTTGTCGAGGTACTCCGCGCGCTCGTCGTCCAGGATGCTGGCCAGCGCGCTGCGCAGGTCGTGGTGCTCGACCAGGTCCGGATCGTTCGCCACGATCGTGCTCGCCTCCTCGCGAGCGGCCACGATCAGTTCCTCGTCCCGGACGACCTCGAGCATGCGCAGCGACGAGCGCGAGCCGGACTGCGCGTCGCCGAGCACATCGCCCTCGCGGCGTTGTTCGAGGTCGATCCGGGACAGCTCGAATCCGTCCAGGGTCGCCGCGACCGCGTCCAGGCGTTCGCGCGCGGAGGTGCCGCCGGGCATCTCGCTGACCAGCAGGGTCAGGCCGGGAGCGCTGCCGCGGCCGACTCGGCCGCGGAGCTGGTGCAGTTGGGAGACGCCGAACCGGTCGGCGTCCATGATCACCATCGCGGTCGCGTTGGGCACGTTGACGCCGACCTCGATCACCGTGGTGGCCACCAGCACGTCCAGTTCGCCGGCGGTGAAGCGGCGCATCACGTCGTCCTTGTCGTCCGGCGCCATCCGGCCGTGCAGCACCGCGATCCGCAGCCCGGCCAGCGGACCGGCGGTCAGCGCCGCGGCGACATCGAGTACGGCCAGCGGCGGTCGCCGCTCCTCGCCGTCCGCGGCGTCCGCGCCGATGTCCTCGGGGTCGTCCAGGTACGCCTCGGCGGGCAGGTCCTCGGCCGGTTTCGCGGCCTTGGCCTTCTTCTTGGCCTTCTTCTTCGCCTTCGGGTCGTCCTCCTCGTCGCCGATCCGCGGGCACACCACGTAGGCCTGGTGGCCGTTCTCCACCTCCTCGCGCACCCGCTGCCACGCGCGGTCGAGGAAGTGCGGCTTCTCCTTGGCCGGGACCACGTGCGTGGCGATCGGCGATCGGCCGGACGGGAGCTGGGCCAGGATCGAGGTCTCCAGGTCGCCGAACACGGTCATCGCCACCGTGCGCGGGATCGGCGTGGCGGTCATCACCAGCAGGTGCGGCGGACGTTTGCCCTTGCCGCGCAGCGCGTCGCGCTGTTCGACGCCGAAGCGGTGCTGCTCGTCGACCACGACCAAGCCCAGGTCGTGGAACCCCACCTTGTCCTCGATCAGCGCATGCGTGCCGATCGCGATCCCGGCCTCACCGGTGACCAGGTCCAGCAGCGCGGCACGGCGCGCGGGCACCCCCATCGAGCCGGTGAGCAGGGTGACCTTGGTGCCGATCTCCGACCCGCCGAGCATCCCGGCGCCCTCGGCCAGCGGTCCGAGCATCTCCACGATCGACCGATAGTGCTGCTGCGCGAGCACCTCGGTCGGCGCCAACAACGCGGTCTGTCCGCCGGCGTCGACCACGGTCAACATGCCCCGCAGCGCGACGAGCGTCTTGCCGGCCCCGACCTCCCCCTGGAGCAGGCGGTGCATCGGATGTTCGGTGGCCAGGTCGGCCTCGATCTCGGCGCAGACCTCCTTTTGCCCGTCGGTGAGTTCGAACGGGAGGCGGGCGTCGAAGGCGTCCAGGATGCCGTTCGCGCGGCGCGGGCGGGCGACCGCGGACAGCGCCCGCGCGTCCCGACGGCGGCGGGCCAGGGCGATCTGCAGGACGAACGCCTCGTCCCACTTGAGCCGGTCCTTGGCCGCGGTGACGTCGTCCCACGAGGCCGGCCGGTGCACCTGGACGAGCGCCTCGGCCAGTCCCGGCATGCCGCGCCGCTCGCGCATCTCGGCGGGCAGCGGGTCGCCGACCGCGCCCAGCGTGTCCAGCGCCATGCCCACACACTGCGCGATCTTCCAGGACGGCATGTTGGCGGCGGCCGGATAGACCGGGATCAGCGCGCCGGCGAACAGGTTCGCCACACCGTCCTGATCGTCCTCGCCGACCAGTTGATAGTCGGGCTGGCTGAGCTGGATCACGTTGTTGAACCGGCCCACCTTGCCCGCGAACAGGCCGCGCCGGCCCGGGCGCAGTTCCTCCTCGCGCCACGCCTGGTTGAAGAAGATCAGGGTGAGCTTGCCGCGCCCGTCGGTGACCTCGACCTCGAGCAGGTTGCCGCGCCGATTGCGGAACTGCCGCTTGGTCACCTTGGCGATCTCCGCCATCACGGTGACGTGTTCCTCGGGCTCCAGGCGGGAGAGGTCGGTCAGGCGCCCGCGCTCCGCGTAGCGCCGGGGGTAGTGGCGCAGCAGATCTCCGACGGTGTCCAGCTTGAGGGATTTGGCCAGCACCGTCGCCGTGCGGTCGCCGACGAGTTTCTTCAGCGGTTCGTCAAGGCGCGACATGCCGCCCAACGGTACTGGTCGACGCTGTCATCGAGGCCGCCCAAGCGCCGAGTCGCCGCTACTCGACCCCGATGAGCAGCGGATACACCTCCTGGCCGCCCTCGTAGACCATCACGTCCACGCCGAGCCGGGTGGCCCGCAGGTGGCGCTCGATCGCGGCGGCCAGGCCCGGCGGGCAGGCGCTGCCGGTGACCAGGGTGACCAGTTCGCCGCCGCCCGCGAGCATGCGGTCCACCAGCACGGTGCCGGTCTCGCGTTGGTCGTGGCCGATCACCGCGATGTCGCCCTCGATCACGCCGAGCACGTCGCCCGCCTGGCAGACGCCGGCCATCGTCCAGGACTCGCGCACGGCGACGGTGAGCGCGCCGTAGCGGGTGGCGCCGGCGGCCGAGGTCATCCCGACGATGTCCTGGTCGAAGCGCCGGCCGGGTTCGTGCACGGCGAGCGCGGCCAAGCCCTGTACGGCCGCCTTGGTCGGGATCACCTGGACCCGGATGCCGTGCGCCTGGGCCTGCTGGGCGGCCACCCCGGCCACCGCGTGGCAGTCGGCGTCGTTGGGCAGCAGCACCACCTCGCGCGCCTCGGTGCGCCGGATCGCGTCGACCAGGACCCCGGTGGAGGGCCGCCGGCCGGGTCCGGCCTGTACGACGTGCGCGCCGTTCTCGGCGAACAGCGTGGCCAGGCCGCCGCCCTGGGCGACCGCGACGATCCCGCGCGTGGGGGTGGGCTCGGGCGCGGTGAGGCCGGCGAGGGTGCGCTCCAGGTGGGTGATCCGGATCCGGTACGGCCGGCCCGCCTCGATGCCCGCCTCGACCGCCGCGCCCGCGTCGTCCACGTGCACGTGCACGTTCCACAATCCCTCGCCGCCGACCACCACGAGCGAGTCGCCGAGCGCGCCGAGCCGCTCGCGCAGTGCCGGCAGCGCGTGGTCGGGCGCGTCCAGCAGGTAGATCACCTCGAAGCCCGGGCCCTCGGTCGAGGTGTCCGGCCCGTCCGGTGCGGCGAACGGGACCGGCACCGGGGTCTGCACCTGGTGCGGGTGGATCCGGTACGCCGAGCGCTCGCCGGTCACCACCGCGAGCAGCGCGTCCAGGAGCACGGTCAGGCCACGCCCGCCCGCGTCCACCACGCCCGCCCGGCGCAGCACGTCCAGTTGCTCGGGGGTGCGGGCCAGGGCGCCGCGCGCCGCGGTCGCCGCGGCCCGGACCACCGGCCGAAGCTCCTCGCCCGCGCCGGCCGCGGCGTCGGCGGCGGCCCGGGCCACGGTGAGCATGGTGCCCTCGACCGGCCGGGCCACCGCGGCGTAGGCGGCGTCGGCGGCGGTGCACAGCGCGTGCGCCAGGGCGAGCCCGGCGGGCACCGCGCGGCCGCTTTCGAGCGCGGCGACCTGTTCGGCCTCCAGGCGCTCCGCCATGCCGCGCAGGAGTTGGCTGAGGATCACCCCGGAGTTGCCGCGCGCGCCCATCAACGCGCCGTGCGCCAGCGCCCGGAAGGCGGTCGGCAGGTCGGGCTCGGGCAGGTCGCGAACGAACAGCGCGTCGACCTCGGCCGTTCCCGACTCCAGGGTCAGGAACAGGTTGGTGCCGGTGTCGCCGTCGGGGACGGGATACACGTTGAGGGCGTCGATTTCCTCGCGCGCTCGCCCCATCAGTTCCAAGGCGACGCGACCCCAGCGGCGTACCGCCGGACCGTCCAGCTCTCCCAGCAGGCCCTGCACGCCCACCTCCTGTACGAATCCGTCTCTGCGCGTCCCGTCCGCCGGTCACGTTATCGAGACGGGGAGCGGTGAAGCGGCCCACCCGGATGGGTTAGGCTTGGCGGGAAGCATGACGAGATCGGCTGATTGCGTATGCCCGGATCATCCCGGGTTCGCGCATCGCATGGTTCGTCGGTTACTCTTCTGCGGTTGTCCGGCATTCGGCCGGCACGTGTTCGTACGCAATTCCCATTCGTCTTTGGAGTGTTCCCGTGGCTGCCAACTGCGACGTCTGCGGCAAGGGGCCGGGCTTCGGCAACAGCATTTCGCACTCTCACCGCCGGACGCCCCGTCGCTGGAACCCCAACATCCAGACGGTGCGCGCGATGGTCGGTGCCACGCCGAAGCGCCTCAATGTCTGCACCTCTTGCATCAAGGCGGGCAAGGTTTCCCGCTAGTTGCTCGACTTCGAAGGGCCGGTCCACCTCACGGTGGACCGGCCCTTCGGCTTGTCCGGCGTGCCCGCCCGTCGAGTGAACCGGGACCCGTCGCCCGAGGCGACGAGTCCCGGCCCCCTCCGGGTCAGAACCCTTCCCGCCACCGCCACGCGTGATCGACCGGCCCGATCCCCTCGCCCAGCGGGAAGCCGGCCCGGATCGCGCCGGTGACGTATTCCTTGGCCGCGGCGACCGCGTCCGGCACCGTGTCGCCCAGGGCCAGCCGCGAGGCGATCGCGCTCGCCAACGTGCAGCCGGTGCCGTGGGTGTGCCGGTTGTCATAGCGCGGGCTGGTGAACCAGTACTCACGCGTCCCGTCGAACAGCAGGTCGGCGGCCTCTCCTTCGAGATGACCACCCTTGACCAGGACCCAGCGCGCACCGAACGCCCGCACCGCCTCGGCCGCGCCGCGCATGTCGGCCCGCTCGCGCACCTTGTGCCCGGTCAGCAGCTCGACCTCGTACAGGTTGGGCGTGACGATCGTGGCGACCGGGAGCAGCCTGCTGCGCAGGGTCTCCAGCGCGTCGTTCGCCAGCAACGTGTCGCCGTGCTTGGAGGAGGCCACCGGATCGACCACCACGGGCGCGGACACCTCGGCCAGCAGCGCGGCGACCACCGCCACCAGGTTCGGCGAGGCCAGCATCCCGGTCTTGATCGCCTGTACACCGATGTCGTCCACGACACTGCGGAACTGCGCCCGCACCGCCTCCGCGGGCAGTTCCCAGTAGCCCTGCACACCGAGCGAGTTCTGCGCGGTCACCGCCGCGATCACGCTCATCCCGTGTACGCCGTGGGCCAGCATCGTCTTGAGGTCGGCCTGGATCCCGGCGCCACCGCCGGAGTCGGAGCCGGCCACCGTGAGCACGCGCGGAGGAGTCTGCACCATCCCGGCAGCCTATCCACGCCGCCCGCACCCTCGGCGTGCGCGCCCCTCAGCCCCGGTCGAAGTGGTCCCATCCGCCCGCCAGGCCCGGGTCCCGACCGTCCACGGTGACGCCGGTGCCGGCGTGTACGCGGCCGATCACCCGCCAGCGCGCGGGCAACGCGGTGCCCGCCGGGAAGGTGGCGACCAGGGCGTGGTCCTCGCCGCCGGTGAGCACCCAGTTCAGCGGGTCGGCGCCCAGCGCCCGGGCCACATCGCGCATCTGGGCGGGCACGTCCAGCCGGGCGGTGAGGATGTCGATCCGCACGTCGGAGGCGCGCGAGACGTGGCCCATGTCGGCGAGCAGGCCGTCGCTGATGTCGATCATCGAGGTCGCGCCGAGCATCGCCGCACCGGGACCGGCGTCGTAGGGCGGCTCGGGCCGGCGGTGTGCCTCCACGAACGCGCGCGGCGCGCGGTGCCCGTGGCCCAGGATCGCCAGCCCCGCCGCCGACCAGCCCAACCAGCCCGCGACCGCGAGCACGTCGCCGGGACGGGCCCCGGAGCGGACCACCGGCGCCCGGCCCTGGAGGTCGCCCAGCGCGGTCACCGCGACGGTGACGGTGTCGCTGCCCACGACGTCGCCGCCGGCGACGCCCGCGCCGACCACCGCGCATTCGTCGCGCAGGCCGTCGTACAGCTCCAGCGCCCACCCGGTGGGCAGGTCGCGCGGGCCGCACAGACCGATCAGCAGCGCGGTGGGCACGGCGCCCATCGCCGCCACGTCGGCCAGATTCTGTGCGGCGGCCTTGCGGCCGACGTCGTACGCGGTGGACCAGTCCCGCCGGAAGTGTCGCCCCTCGACGAGCAGGTCCATGGTGGCCACCACCCGCCCGTCGGCGGCGGCGATCACGGCGGCGTCGTCGCCCGGCCCCAGGGACACGTGCGGCCCCGTCGGCACGCGGGCGACCAGTGCCCCGATCAGGCCGAATTCGCCGAGATCGCCCAGCGTCCCGCTCATCGCCGCTCTCCTGCCATGCCCATCAGCCTTGATCCGCCTCGTCGCCCGTGTTGAGCTGTGATCCGTCACCCGTGATCCATCGACTTCCGCTGTGGTCGCCGAAGCCCCACCGGGCCGACAATGGTCGCAGCAGCGGGGATCACGTCAAGATCCCATCATCCTGCGCGCCGGGAGGCCGTGGTGGTACAGGCATACATCCTGATCCAGACCGAGGTCGGCCGTTCGGCTGCGGTGGCCAGAGCGATCGCCGAGTTGCCGGGGGTGACCAGAGCGGACGACGTCACCGGCCCCTACGACGTGATCGTGCGGGCCGAAGCCCCCGATGTCGACCAGTTGGGTCGCATGGTGGTCGCCGAGGTGCAACGCATCGACGGCATCACCCGCACCCTGACCTGTCCGGTGGTCAACCTGGGCTGACCCGCGAACGTGGTCCGACGCACGGGACATCTAGGATCGAGCCCGTGCGTTCCTCTCGAATCCTCGCCGGACTACTCCCGGTCACACTGTCGCTGGCCGTGGCGTGCGACAGCGGTTCGGGCAACATCGAGGTCGCGGCGCCGACTCCGCCACCGGGCGCCGCGACCGACGCGTGTCGCGCCCTGCACGACGCACTCCCCGCGAAGGTGATGGACGCCGAGGCCCGCAAGACCTCGCCGAAGTCCACCCTGACCGCCGCCTGGGGAAACCCGGCGATCGTGCTCCGCTGCGGCGTGGGTCTGCCCGCCTCGCTGCGCGTGGTGGACCCCGACAAGGTCGGCTCCGAACCCCGCGACTCGGTCACCGTCAACGGCGTGATCTGGAACTTCGCGAAGTACGCCGACGGCGTCCGCTTCACCACGGTCTACCGCGAAGCCAACGTCGAAATGACCGTCCCCAAAAAATTCGCCGAACCGGCCGCCCCCCTCACCGACATCGCCGAAGCGGTAACCCACGCCGTCCCCACCACCCTGAACCTGACCGAACCCGACTGACCCCCACCACGTCAGCGCCCCCACCCCAGCCAAGACCTCGTAGGCCCCGCCCACCCACCACACCCCGGGCGCGTCAGCGCCCCCGAGACAGGCAAGCCGCGCGATCGACGCGCGCAGCGCGGAGAGCGGCGGAGCCGCAAAACAAAGACTTCGTGGCCCGGAGCGAAGCGCAGGGACACGAAGTCACGAGCGAGGGGCCACTTTTTGCGGAGGAGCGTCAGCGGGGGAGCAAAAAGTGGTGCCTCGCGAGCCGGCGCCGAAGGCGCCCAATAAAGAGCAACGCCGCATCGCCGAAAGCCGCCCACCCCGCCCGCTCCGCTCACGACCCCGGCCCGGTCAGGGAGTTGAGCCCGCGTCGTGGGCTTCCCACCTCGCTCCACTCACGACCCAGCTCCGAACACCGCCCCCGCCCAACGACCCAGCCACTCAAACCCCAGGTGGGCCGGCCTCACCAAACCCCGACCCACCCCTACCTACCTACCAACCAACCCGCCCAACTAACGCAGCAAAGCGTTGGGCCGTCGCAACGCTGCCTGAATCAGGCGGTCAACCAGCTCGGCATAGTCCACGCCCGTCGCCTGCCACATGCTCGGGAACATCGATACCGGGGTGAAGCCCGGCATCGTGTTGACCTCGTTGATCACGAAGTGGCCGTTCTCCAGCAGGAAGAAGTCGACCCGGGCCAGCCCCTCGCAGGACAGCGCCTCGAAGGCGGCGACCGCGAGCCGCTGCACCTCGGCGGTCTCCTCCTTGGTCAGCGACGCCGGCACGTCCAACTGGGTGCCGTTGTCCGGCAGGTACTTCGCGGCGAAGTCGTAGAACTCGTGCTCCCCGCCGACCCGGACCTCGGCCGGCAGGCTCGCGCGCGGCCCGTCCTCGAACTCCAGGACGCCGCACTCGATCTCTCGCCCGACCAGCATGCCTTCGACGATCACCTTGGGATCGTGTCGGCGGGCCTCCTCGATCGCCGCGTCCAGGTCCTCGATCCGGTGCACCTTGGTGATGCCCATGCTGGAGCCGGCGCGGGCCGGTTTGACGAACACCGGGAAGCCGAGCGAGGAGACCGCCTCGCGCACGGCGGCCGGGTCGCGCTCCCATTCCCGCGGGCGCACCGTGGCGTACGGGCCCGACGGCAGGCCGAACCCGCTGAACAGGGCCTTCATGTACTCCTTGTCCATGCTCGCCGCGCTGGCGAGCACGCCGGACCCGACGTACGGGACCTGGGCAAGTTCCAGGAAGCCCTGGAACGTACCGTCCTCGCCGTAGGGGCCGTGCAGGAGCGGGAAGACCACGTCGATCTCGCCGAGCAGCTTGGGCAAGGCGCCGGGTTCGAGCACGGTGATCTCGCGCGACGTGGGGTCGGCGGCAAGCATGACGGCCGCGGACGAGTCCGCGACATCGGCCACCGCGGGCAGCCGGTCGCCGCGGATCGCCAGCCGTTCGGGATCGTCACCGACGAGCAGCCAACGCCCGTCGGTGCCGATGCCGATCGGCAGCACGTCGTACTTGGAGCGGTCGATCGCGGCCAACACGCTCCCTGCGGTGACGCAGGAGATCGCGTGCTCGGAGCTGCGGCCGCCGAAGACGACCGCGACGCGGGGGCGCGAACTGGGGTGGGGGGTGGCGGAAACGTCGTTCATGGTCGGACGACCCTATCCCTCCTGCTGTTCGAATGCGCCGAGGCCCGCCCGGCACAGGCATCGAAGTCACCGAACCCACACGGCACTCGGCCCCGATCCGACCGCGCCGCGACCGAACGAACCACCGACCGAGCCGGACACCGCGACGCCCCCGGCCGCTCCCCCGGCGCGTCGGCGCCCGCGGACTCGATCGTCGACCGATGATCGACGAACCCGCGAGGAGAACGGCCGGAGGCCACCGGCGGCACGGCCACCACCGCGCGCAGCGCCCTAACGCTCCGGCTTCGCCGAGCGGGAAAGCAGCGCCATGCCG
Source organism: Embleya sp. NPDC059213 (assembly GCF_042754445.1). Lineage (NCBI taxonomy): Bacteria > Bacillati > Actinomycetota > Actinomycetes > Kitasatosporales > Streptomycetaceae > Embleya > Embleya sp. NPDC059213. Next base: position 3,186 of record NZ_JBHZAV010000043.1, on the reverse strand, counting down.
ACCGACGGCGGCTTCCCGCCGTGCATGATCGAGACGACCACGTCGGTGATCGGCATCTCCACCCCGTACCGCCGCGCGAGCAGTTGCACGGATTCGCAGGACTTGAAGCCCTCGGCGATCTGTCGGCTGTCCCGTACGGCCTCCTCGATCGGCATGCCGCGGCCGATCTTCTCGCCGAACGTGCGGTTGCGCGACAGCGGCGAGGTGCACGTGGCCACCAGGTCGCCGAGGCCGGCCAGGCCCGCGAAGGTGTGCGCGTCGGCACCCATCGCCGCGCCCAGTCGGGCGGTCTCGGCCAGCCCTCGGGTGATCAGCGTGGCCTTGGTGTTGTCGCCCATGCCCATGCCGTCGGCCATCCCGACGGCGAGCGCGATCACGTTCTTGACCGCCCCGCCGAGTTCGGCGCCGACCACGTCGGTGTTGGTGTACGGGCGGAAGTAGGACGTGTGGCAGGCCGCCTGGAGTCGCCGGGCGACCTCTTCGTCGACGCACGCCACCACGCTCGCGGCGGGCTGGCGCTGGGCGATCTCGGGCGCCAGGTTGGGCCCGCTGACCACCGCGATCCGGCCCTCGGGCACGCCGGTGACCTCGCGGATCACCTCGCTCATCCGGTTGGCGGTGCCCAGTTCGACGCCCTTCATCAGGCTGACCAGGATCGCCTCGTCGGAGAGCAACGGCGCCCACGTGGTGAGGTTGCCGCGCAACGTCTGCGACGGCACCGAGAGCACCACGAACTCCGCGCCCTCGGCCGCCTTCGCCGCGTCCGTGGTGGCCTGGATCCCGACCGGCAGCGCGATCCCGGGCAGGTACTCGTCGTTCTCGTGCCGCACGTTGATCGCGTCGGCCATCTCCTGGCGCCGGCCCCACATCACCACGTCGCAACCCGCCTCGGCGAGCACGATCGAGAAGGCGGTGCCCCAGGAACCCATGCCGAATACCGCGCAGCGCGTCATGCGCGGCCATCCTCGGTGTGCTCGGTCCCGGCGCGCTCGCCCACCGGGTGCTCGGTCTCGACCTTCGCGGTGTCCTTGCGCGCGGGCTCGGCGTGGCTCGGCTCCGGCCGGGCGACCTGCTCGACCAGGCTCTTCTCGACCGAGCCCGTCTTGATCAGGTCGTGCTCGACCGGGTCCGGCTCGACCGGCTCGATCCCGGCCTCCGACCGGCGGCCGGACACCCGACGCACGCCGGCGTCCGGCGGGGCGGGCTCGTCGCGCAGCTCGGCCAACAATTCGGTCACCGCCTCCATGATGCGATCGGTCGCCCCGCGCAACACGTCGGAGGTCAGTTCACGGCCGCGGAACTCGTCCAGGTCCACCGGCGGGCCGGCCAGTATGTGCATGGTCTTGCGCGGCAGCAGGCGCGGGCGCTTGCCGTACGGCGGCAACAGCTCGTGTGCGCCCCACTGGGCGATCGGGATGACCGGGGCGCCGGTGCTCAGCGCGATCCGGGCCGCGCCGGTCTTGCCCGGCATCGGCCACAGGTCCTTGTCCCGGGTGATGGTGCCCTCCGGGTAGACCGCGACGCACTCGCCCTTCTCGACCGCCTCCACCGCCGCGCGGAACGCGAGCGCGGCATCGGCGGAGTCCCGATAGACCGGGATCTGGCCGGCGCCGGCCAGCACCCGGCCGACGAAGGGAATCTTGAACAGGCCGGATTTCGCCAGGAAGCGCGGCACCCGGCCGCTGTCGTACTGATAGTGCGCGTAGGTCAGCGGGTCGACATAGGAGATGTGGTTCACCGCCGTGACGAACCCGCCCGACGTCGGGATGTTCTCGGTGCCCCGCCAGTCACGCTTGGTGAACAGCAACAACAGGGGCTTGATCACCACGACCGCCAGGCGGTACCAGAAACCGATCCTTCGGCGGGCCACCGGCGTTCCTCCCGTTCATGTGTTTCAGATCTGTGCGTGTCGACGCGGAAGTCCCGCTGTGGAGTTCCGCTGCCGTGTCGCTCCTCACACAATCGACGTTCCCCGCGAGAAGCGCGGAACATCGATTCTGACGGAACATCGATTCTGTACACGCGGACCCCATAGTTTCCCCCGGGCCTTCCGCATTGTCGAGAAACGTCCTCGTCGACCGACGAGGATATGGGCTTACGGTACGGATGCGAGGATCTTGCCGATGTCCCCCGCCACGGATTCCACCGATCGGCGCCGGCCCGCCGGAAACGGTCGCACCGCACCCTCCGGCACGCGCGCGTGGCGGCTCGTGGTGCCGGTGAAGCCGTTGTCGATCGCCAAGAGCCGCCTCGCCGGCACGATCGGTCCCGGCCATCGCCCCGAACTCGCCCTCGCCTTCGCGCTCGACACCGTGCGGGCGGCGCTGACCTGCCCGCGCGTGCACGGTGTGCTCGTGGTCACCGACGACGTCCGGGTCGCCGGCGCGATCCGGGCGCTCGGCGCGGACGTACTGGCCGACGTCGGCGGCGGCCTGAACGCCGCGCTCGCGCACGGGGCCCGGTCGGCCGGCGCGGCACGACCGCGGACCGGGGTGGCCGCGCTGTCCGCCGACCTTCCGGCTTTGCGGGCCGAGGAGTTGGATCGGGTGTTGGCCGCCGCGACGTTCGCGCGGCGGGCCTTCCTGGCGGACGCGGCGGGGGTGGGCACCACGTTGCTGACCGCCGCGCCGGGAGTGTCGTTGGCGCCCGGCTTCGAGGGTCGCTCTCGGGCTCGGCACCTGGCCTCGGGAGCGGTCGAACTCACGCCCTACGACGTGGATTCGGTGCGCCGGGACGTGGATACCGGCGAGGATCTGCGGGCCGCGATCGCGCTCGGCGTCGGCACGGCCACCGCCGCGGTGCTCCCGTCCGTGCCGTTTTCGCCTCGGGCCGCCGCTTCCTGACGCCGCGTCGGATCGGCGGGCGGCGCGGCAGCCGTCACAATGAGGGCATGCAGGGCACCGTGTATACCTTCGAGACCGATTCGCGAGAGGGCGTCGTGCTGCTCGACGACGGCTCTCCCGTGCCCTTCGACGCGGCGGCGTTCGACGCCGGCGGAATGCGCTTCCTGCGGCCCGGCCAACGGGTGCGGATGACCATGGACGCGACGGGTGATCGAGTGGTGCTGGTGACGCTGTACACGTTGCCTGATCCGCTGCGCTGAGTTCGACGCCGGCGCCCGGCGACCGCACCGACCCGTGATCGGGACACGGCGACGGGCCGGAACCCACGCGTGTGGGTTCCGGC